>JAJZWK010000044.1 GCA_021846725.1 Actinomycetes bacterium
CTCTTTTGTGGCTGGATTTGTGGGCAACCCTCCAATGAATATCATTGAAGCCACGCTTGAAGCGGTTGGTGACACGATCAATGCAAGTTTTCAGGGTGGATTTTTCCAGCTCTCTCCTGAGCTGGCAGCATTGCTCAGGCAAAAGGAAGTTGGCAATGTACTGGTAGGGGTCAGGCCACAAGATATCAGTATTGTAGAAAGAGGCACATTGCATGCAAAGGTAAGTTTGGTGGAATCGGTCGGTGACATATACAGGCTGATTTGCAGGATGGATGGAGGCAATTTTGTGACTGTAGATGCTTATCGTACTGCAAAAAATATTCGTAGCGGTGACATGGTACAGCTTGCAGTTACTGGGGAGATGCACCTTTTTGATGCTACAAGCGGTGAGAGCCTGTCGCCATGACGATGTCTTTATCCAGCAGTCGCCCTTCAAATACAACGCAACTTAGAGTGGTGCGAGAGACAGTGCTTGGCTACCTATGGGTATTACCAGCGCTCGCGGTATTTGGAGTCTTTGTCTTTTTCCCACTCTTGAAGGCCGTATGGTTGGGCTTTTTCAGGACTCCACCCTTTCCCAACTTGCCATCACACTTTGTCGGTCTGTCGCAGTATGCTTCTACTCTATCATCTGCACTGTTCTTGCACAGTCTATGGAGAACGATACTGTTCGTCATCTTTACCGTGCCTACCGGCATAGTACTTGGTTTATTGCTTGCCACCCTTGCTCATCAGCGCTTGGCGGGGATACGCATTTTCAGGACTGTATTTTCTTCTACGGTTGCAACATCTACCGCGGTGGCTTCTGTGATATTTTTTACCCTACTTAATCCGGAGGTTGGCCTGTTCAGCTACTGGCTTGGCCAGCGTGGTGGCGCCGGCATACTGGCAAACCCCTCTCTTGCGCTTCCGGCGGTTTCTGTCGTTACAATCTGGCAAAACATCGGTTTCACATTTATATTGATGAGCGCAGCACTCCAGTCGGTTCCAGACGATCTTCTGGAAGCGGCGAGGATGGATGGTGCATCCAAATGGTATCGTTTTCGAGCAGTAACCGTTCCGTTGCTGTCGCCCACTATTTTTTTTGCCTCTATAGTTGGTATTATAGGTTCTTTCCAGGCATTCGGCCAGATAAATCTCCTTACACAGGGTGGTCCTAATAACCACACTATGGTACTTATTTATTATATTTACCAGGCAGCATATACCGATAATAATTACGGGGTAGCTTCTGTCCTATCTATAGCGTTGTTTGCTATATTGTTTGTACTTACTTTGGCACAGTTCTGGTTCTTTGAACGGAGGGTATTTTATGTGGCGGCTAGTTGAGCATACAGAGAACTTGGATACAGTGGTCGATCTGGTCGGTGCATCTGATTTGGATGGTGCATCTGGTGAGGTCTATATGGTCGGTTCAAGTAGAGTGGCTGTTTCGGATGGGGTAGCCGGTTCAAGTGGGGCAGTTGGATTGGCCGAAAAGAACTCCGCAGAGAGTGGAGAGGAAAGGCTCGAAAGCAGCTTCCAGAGATCTGGCGTTGGATTGGCCGAAAAGAACTCCGCAGAGAGTGGAGAGGACGTGAACGATATAGGAGGAGCGGGAGGCTCAGGAGGAAGTAATCCACCAGGTAGCAGTCCTCCAAGTAGTGCAGGACAGGTATATTCTTCGGCAGGTCGGCGAAGAGCGAGACACTATATGATCATTGGTGCGCGTTATATCTTGCTGATTGCCTTGGCTGTCATAGTAGGTTTTCCTATTTATATAACTGTAGTCAATTCCCTTATCTCCTCTCGTCAGATTGCAGCTCGACCACCGGTGCTATTCCCGTTGCATCCATTATGGGGTGATTTTTCTGCTGCGTTTAGCCAGGCTCATCTGGGTCTTTACCTGCGTAACAGCATCATTGTTACGATTTTTATTGTGATTGGAGAACTTATTACCTCTGTACTGGCCGGTTATGCCTTTGCCTATTTGAAATTTCCGTTCCGGCGTACTCTGTTCATGGCATGTATTGCGACCATGATGGTTCCTATGGAAGCCACTATAGTTCCCAATCGCCAGACTATTGTAGCTTTGGGATGGTTCAATTCCTTTCCAGCTCTTATCGTTCCTTTTATTGCCAGTGGAGTAGGTATATTCCTGTTTCGCCAGGCGTTTATGGGGGTACCCAAAGACCTGCATGATGCTGCCAGGCTGGATGGTTATGGTCATTGGCAATTTCTTACCCGTATCGTTGTGCCGCTGAATCGGCCACTGATAGCTGCATTTGCTCTTTATGCGTTTATGAGCTCTTGGAATCAATACCTATGGCCACTTATCGTAACCAATACAAACAGTGTCCGTACGGTGCAGATCGGGATGACCGAACTGGAAAATGTCGGCATAAACCATTTTAATCTGATATTTGCGGGCACCCTACTGGCTTCGTTGCCTATTTTTGTTTTATTGGTGGTATTTCAGCGCCAGCTTGTACGAGGGCTTTCAGCTGGAGCGCTCAAGGGCTGATTACTCAGCAGGTTCCCAGTGCTGCCACACTCCTCCAGGGTGGCGGATCTTCCATCTATCGTATGGATTGTCACGAGCGACCAGATGTATCCAGTAGCCGTCAAATAATTCGCGCAATACGCTGTGGCGGGCAATTATGGATTCCAACTTTGCCTGGGGAGCTTGTATGATAGCCAGTAATCGCATTGGTTCGTGAAAGGGTCGATTGCCATCGAAGACAGATTGGACAGGAAGTCCAACTTGGAGATCACCGGCGGCTCCTTGAAGCACTCCTACACCGGCAACGATATTGTGGGCAGTCTTGTCACCGGCAGAGAGTACTTCCGGATCTACGGTGGAGAAGTAATACTGGGCGTTAATCCAGTGGGCGACCACCATAGGGGCAGTTAGGATGGTTTCCAGTACCGTACCGCTGTCATCAGTATCAGAGTCGTAAGAGTGCAGGAAGCAACGTCGGCCCAAATCCACCCCAGCAGTTAGTTCTCTGGGTGCCACAATAAACGCGGCATTACCTGCAAGTCCCCATTCCGGCTGCACTTGAGCCCAGTCGGCAGAGCGTCCTACCGGGAGTGCCACCTTACTTTTTGTGTTGGCTCCAGGTAGATTGGAGGTTCGTTCAGTAGCTAGTTCTGTGCCAGCACGATCGAGGTCGGCTTGTAGCGCAGTCACCATGTCGATATGGCTGGCTGGTATCAGATGGAGGTCGAGAATAGTAATTTTGTCGGTAGCGGTGTCATGTTCGCCTGCGATAAAGATTGTGTCATCAGGTATAATAATTTTTTGCTCTTTGAGTAGACTCCGGACGTCTGGTTGGTTCAGTAGTGTCGCACCAGCACGAGCGTTTGCCGCTCCCCGGTTACCACCACAGGCACCGCAGTCAAGTGAGGAAGCGTATGGGTTGTTCTCTGTGGTGCTACCGTGGCCGCAGAGCAACACCAACGGTGCAAAATTCCGCGTAAGACCCATAGTAGTGAGTAAGTTGCTTGCAAACGACACTTGTTCTACGACGGATATGGAATTGTCGTATTTGCTATGGGTCTCGATATACGGAACGATCATCCGGTGTGTCCAGTCTCGCAATTTATGGTAGTACCCAGGGGCCAAGGTCTTTGCAGCAGCCAGGGGACCCGCAAAGAACCCGCCAGCTTCAGCCAGCATAAACGTCGACAGCATTCCCTTGCGGGCGCTGTTTAGTGCATAACTGGCCGCAGCCAGCTCTTGGATTCCTGTAATATGGCGATTGACCAATGTCTCTGCTTTGGTAGCTGGCTCATCTGTCACCTGTATTGCTGACGTGAGGAGAACA
The DNA here is from genome assembly GCA_021846725.1 of Actinomycetes bacterium. Taxonomy (GTDB): domain Bacteria; phylum Actinomycetota; class Acidimicrobiia; order Acidimicrobiales; family JAMCPL01; genus JAMCPL01. The sequence continues at coordinate 3,810 of JAJZWK010000044.1, forward strand.
GGATATTGGTCGACATATTCAGCCGATCCCAGTGGAAGGTATTGCATCGGGAGGGAAAAGAATCCTGCAAATCCTATTGTCTCATACTGGCCGACGGCCTCTAGGTGACGTCGTATTCCTTCTGAGCGAGTATCAATACAGAAAATAGCCTGAGCGGCTGGGCGTTCCGGTCGTGTGGAGGTAGGATGCAAGGGCTTCTCCAAAGCCTTTAGGAGCCAATCACGGTAGTGGTTTTCATATGCTGTCAGCCATACCCTCTTAAGTGTGGTTGCTGGAGTATCAAGTGTGGTTGCTGGGATGGAATGTGGTCGACTTCTCTCGGTATCCAAGCGATCCCTTGTGTCCAAACGACCCCTTGTGTCCAAGTGACCTTTCCTCCTTAGGTGTGTAAATAACGTGCCTAAGTGCGCCGACGGTAGTGATATGTCCTTATGTCTGAGTACTGTCTCGTAACTCAGACGGACAGCGAGTAGATCGACTATAGTCAAAGCTGGTCTAGATGTACTGTTATCCGCCCAATAGGATCGCCATTTTGCATAGCCTGACCAGCCCAAAGTACGGGCAAGGCGGTGCTCCAGTTCCCTCACTCGGTCATTTTCAGCTATCGAGAGCCTGTCTAGGCACTTAGATATTGTATCTATTGGATTTTCAGGCATAGTAGCGAGTTGCTTCCGTCCTTCTTTGCCTGCGATTCTCCGAGCTGTAGGATCGCTCCCTACTATATTGCGCCACGTCCGATAAAATCCGTTTTTAACGGGGTCAGGTAACATCCCTCCGGCATATGCAGCACACCACTTGGTGAGTTCGCGATCTACCGCACAAGCAAGCAAGGTATCATTAGAATAACTGTTCTGTAACGTTTTGTTACCGGTAGCGGCTACTTCCGAGCTTTCCTCGTTCTGATGATTGTACATGCGACAATCTATTGTATTTGCAATTTCGTAACTAATATCTGTATCAGATATAACTGCTTGAATATCATTCTTGGTCACACGACCGGATGTGTAAGCCTCTGCAAAGAATGATTCTGTGGGGTATCCGCGGATCTCCAGGATTTGGGCAGCATAGTCGATGGCATCGTAAAAGGACATGGAGCGTAAGTCCCAGAGAGGGTTTACCGCTATAAAGGTGGAGAGTGGCCATAGCGGTGCGATGACACGAACGGCCTCTTCCACTTGCGCCAGTAGCCGGGACATGTCATTGTGTCTTCTCTCGGAGTCTGCACGATGCTTATTGTCCATGTGCCCCACTCTTGCAGTATGGTTGCTGGTTGTAGGACTGGTCGTAGAACTGGTTGCTGCAGGGTACTTCATGCGGCGCTCCCTGACCATGTGTTTGGAGTTTCGTAGGAGTATCCAGGTAGGCTGTCTCCACCACCTCTGATCCTTCCCTGTTCTCTACCTATCATGATGCTTGTAGACGGTGTACCTATATCGATAAGTAGTGCCTGTAGCCGATTTCGTACTGCAGGTACCTGGTTGATACCGGCAATAGCGATACCCGCTACGGCTACACTGAGCAGCCACCATGGGCTTAGTACCCCTGAGCCTACAGATGGAAGCGCCGGTGTCATCCAGCTACCCAGTAGTCCAGCTACAAGTCCGTATAGTCCACCTGCCACCAGCATGCCTATCGTCCAGAATATGATAGTACGAGGTGTAGCCGGACAGATCCCCCACCATGACCAGCAGATAGCCGCAACTGTGGCCGCTACGAAGGCCATTATTATGAGCTCACCGTGGTGGGTGAGCACTTCGGGGACAATTACCATGACAGCCAGACTCCCCGCTACAGTCATTGCGGTTGCAGCAAGCCGGATAGGTGTGGAAACCCTTTTTACAGGAGGAACAGGTACTTGACCGGCACGAGGTATCTGAGAGCCTGATCCGAAGAACATGGTTGCTTTGTACATGGCATGACCTATGAGGTGTAACAACGCGGCGATGTAAGCACCGACCGTACACTCGGCCAGCATGAAACCCATCTGTCCCATAGTGGAGAAGGCCAGTGAACCTTTTATATCTGTCTTTTTACTCATGATAGTGGTGGCCACTATTGCGGTAAGTATGGCTACCGCAAAAGCAGCGGACATGGCCAGTACCGAATTACTCGACAAGGCACTGAAACGAATGAGTAGTATACCTCCTCCATTGACTACGCCAGCATGGAGTAGGGCAGATACCGGTGTCGGTGCCGACACAGTGCCTGGCATCCACCTGCCTAGTACTGCCTGTGCGGAGCGTGTCAAAGCTGCTATCACGATCAGCAGTGCAATTATCGTCGACAGTTTACTGAGCCGACTGGCAACCGAGACGGTCAATGCGGGCTGGAGAAGAGAAACGTTACCTGCTTGCATCCAGATCAGGATCATAGCAACCACCAAAGCCGTGTCGCCCAAGGCAAACATCTTTAGAGTGAGGCGTGCCGAGGCTCGAACGCCAGGGAGGTCCGACCGGTAACCAATTGCCACTACAAATGCCAACCCAGCTGTTACCCATGCTGTTACCAGCACCAAAGCAGTTGCCGAAGTGCACACTATAGCCATCGATGCCACCACTGCATTTGTTGCAGCAAAAAATCTCTTAGCTACCTGATCTACCTGTAGGTAGCGGACTGCGAAACTCTGTACCAGTGCCCCCACGACACACACTAGGACGAGTAACGTCACTGTGAGTTGGTTGGCGAGCAGGCCGAATACAGGACTTCCGTTCCCGCCATTCAAGGTCACGGAGTATGGTCCGTTCAGTGCCACCATAATTGTCGCGATGATTGCCGCCGCTGCTGATACCCATCCCAGTCTCGTTGCTTTACGGCGACCGGAGAGACCGTCATCTACAAGCGATACAGCTACAGCCACTATTGGCACGACTACGGCTCCGATCAGACATATTCTGCCTATCAGCATAGAATGCATACCAACCGTTCCCAGATAATATATGATATTCATATCATGAATTATATTACGTTATTTAGGAGAAAGCAAATTATTGTGGTAGATGGATCGTTTTCTGTGCCTAGGGTGCCTGTGCCTAGGGTGCCTGTGCGTATAATACATACAGTGCTTCTTGCCTGGATAGTTGCTCAATCGGATTACAAAAGGTGATCGACATCGAGCACCCCTCTGTCCCTGGTTCCAGATGGCTTGGTCTTGAGCATCCCTATGCAGGCAGGGTAGCGGTACTTGCAACCAAGCATGGCAAACTTCCTCTCATCGGTCCACCTATCGAGCGGGCCATAGGCTTGGTGGTAAGGGATGTGGATGTAGATACGGATGTGTTGGGTACCTTTACAGGAGACATACCCCGCATGGCGACTCCTCTCAAGACTGCTATAGCCAAGGCTCGCATGGGAATGAAGGCTGCTGGTGTGGATATTGGCCTGGCTTCCGAAGGCAGCATTGCACCTGATCCTACCGTTCCATTTATTGTATCCGATCGTGAACTTGTCGTATTGGTCGATGACAGTGCGGGCATTGTAGTGTGGGAATCTTATTCCAGCTGGGAGATATTGGCGGCAACGACTACTACTAATACCGTAGAGCGGCTTGAATCGTTCTTGGAGCGTGTGGACTTTCCCAATCACAAGCTCATAGTTCGTCCAAATAGTGGTGCTGTACATCCTGTATACAAAGGTATTGACAGTGTAGATAAGCTGGCGATTGCTCTTAGCGAGTGCGTTACAGTCTCTGCCGATGGTCTTGGGGTTGTAGAGACCGATCTTCGAGCACACATGTGTCCTTCACGGCGTAGTGTTATTGCAAAAGCTGCCGAAAGCCTTGCTGTCCGACTTGCGTCTCGGTGCCCGGCATGTGGGGTACCGGGATGGGGGCGGGTCGATGTCATTTTTGGTTTAGCGTGTGTCTCTTGTGGTACTCGAGTCGATCGACCAAGAGCAGAGATCGATGGTTGTGTCGCCTGCGACCATAAGGAGACACGTATAGTAGCGACCGGTGCTGATCCTGGCGAGTGTCCGGTCTGCAATCCATAGTGATCGAGTTACAGCGACCAATCCGACTTTGCGATTCACCCCGGATTTGGTGCACGCTTCGTAGCAGAATTCAAGCTCTTATGTATTGCCGTTAAATTGCTGAGGAAACACATTTCATCTCACAGAACAATGAATAATACTGTTCATCCAGAGTTCACAAAGATTTAAGTGTCGTTTCACCGGTTGTTTACCTGTACGTAAACCTGACCTCATATTGTGAACACGTGAAGTAGACAAATTTCACCGGAATACTTAATTTCGTGAAACGAATAAATGATTACAGAGATTACAGAAAAAGGAGAATTATATGAAATGGTTACGCTTTCAAGGTATGGCGGTGGTTGCTACACTGGCTATTGGCAGTTCGCTCGCTGCCTGTAGCAGTTCATCTCAGCCTACTGCCAATGTATCTGCAGCAAATGCATGCTGGGCCAAGGCGACTTCAGCTTCTGAGTGCGGCGGAATGGCTGCATTGGTGAAAGCTGCCAAAGCTGAAGGGCATCTGAACGTTATAGCACTCCCGCCGGATTGGGCAAACTATGGCTCGATTATAAAGAACTTTGAAGTCAAATATGGTATATCGGTAAACAGTGAGAATCCCAATGGCTCCAGTGGTGAGGAACTTGCCGCTATCAAGTCCCAGAAGGGGAGTGGAAAGGCTCCTGATGTAGTAGATGTAGGCCCTTCTTTTGCCTTGCAGGGGACATCTGAAGGTCTTTTTACGCCGTACAGAGTGGCAACTTGGTCGAGCATACCGGCGGATCAAAAATCAGCATCTGGTTACTGGTGGGATGATTACGGTGGCTATATATCCATAGGATACAATGCAGGTATATTTCATAATGCTCCCACTTCGTTCAATTCCTTACTGGCTCCCCAATACAAGGGGTCGGTATGTCTGGATGGCAATCCTGAGAGTGCAGGTGCCGCATTTGCTGGAGTATTTGCTGCTGCTTTGGCCAATGGGGGATCTTTCAACAACATAGAGCCGGGTATCCAGTATTTCAAGAGCCTTGCTAAGGCAGGCAATTTTGTACCGACTGGAGCATCCCCTTCTAGTATCGAAAGCGGTCAGTGTCGAGTTACGATTGACTGGACATACCTAGAAGCACAGTACGCCGTTGGGCTAAAGGGTAAGGTGGACTGGAAGGTGTTTGTCCCTGCGGTCGGCCACTATGCTTCCTATTACGTCCAGGCGATTTCCAAATATGCACCAGATCCAGCTGCAGCACGTCTGTGGGAGGAGTATCTGTTCTCTCCTGCAGGGCAGAATGGATGGTTGGAGGGATATGCAATGCCGGTGGAATTATCCTCTATGATCAGAAATGGCACGGTGAATAAGCAGGCGCTCTCTGCTATACCGGCTGTCAGTGGTACGCCCTCCTTTCCGTCTCTGAGCCAGCTGACCAAGGCACAGCAGGTGATCATCTCCCAGTGGCCATCGGTATGAGTGCATGGACGACCCAGCCGGATGGGCAGACAGGCCGATATCTTAGCAGCTACGGTAATCAGGGTGACTGAATGATCGGCATAAGTGATAGGGTAGCCGGTACGACTATATCGGATAGTGTACCGGGGGGTGTATCGGGAAGAAAGAAGTGGCGGCCGTGGCAGCATTCTCTGTTCGGATTGATCCCGCTCCTGGCTTATATGGCCATATTCTTTTTCCTGCCAGCCTCTGGTGTACTGTTCAACGCTTTTCGCTCTAACAGCGGTCACCTTAGTCTGTCGAACATACACGCGGTAGTCAAGGATACCTACTTGCACTCTCTTGTGATCAGCGTGGAATTATCTGCTGTATCTGCGGTCATTGCAGCCGTAATAGGACTATTGGTAGTGGTAGCGATAGTGTCATCTCCCAATCGTTTTCTGCGGCGGGTGTCGAGTAGTATATCTGCTGTTCTTGCCAACACCGGAGGAATCCCATTGGCCTTTGCATTTATTGCAACATTGGGGAATTTCGGGATCGTAACCAAGTTGCTCGGAGGTATGGGTTTCAATCCTTATGCGCATGGATTCAGTCTGTACTCCATAAGTGGTCTGGTCATTGTGTACCAGTACTTTCTCATTCCTATGATGGTGCTGGTAATGCTGCCGGCTGTGGAAGGGATGCGTCGCGAATGGTCAGAGTCTGTCGAGAGTCTTGGTGGCAAGCGCTATCACTACTGGAGTTTTGTTGGATTGCCGCTCCTGGCTCCGACCTTGCTGTCCGGGCTGCTTGTGCTGTTCGCCGATGCGTTTGCAGCGTATGCTACTGCGGCCGCAATTGCCGGTGGTGTAATACCTCTTATACCAATACAGATAGGCAATTTTGTGTCCGGAAACGTGATAGCCAACCAGACTCATCTGGGTGATGCACTCGGCCTGGAGATGGTAGTGATGGTTATAATTGTGGCGATATTTTACGGTTTTGCTCAACACAGGAGATCGCGTTGGATGCATTGATCCGTGTTACTGGAGGAAGGAGGTGGTTTGGCAGGCTGGTACTCGTGATCGTAGCTGCTTATTTCCTTGTGCCGTTGGTCGCCTCTGCGCGTTTCAGTTTCGAGGGTGTACACAGCAGTATTTCACTGTCGGGTTATACCAGTGCCTTCAAGTCCCATCAATTCTGGTCGTCGCTCTTTCTGTCGGTAGAAGTGGGTACAGGTACCGTGCTGATTGAACTCCTGCTTGCGCTGGGTACCTCTCTCTGGATAAACCTGCGTGCCCCAAAGTGGAAACCGTTTGTCGATACACTCACTCTCTTGCCGATAGTGATACCTGTTGTGGTACTGGTGTTGGGAGTATCAGACAGCTTGCACTTCCTGCCTGGGTTCATTATCTATACTCCTGCCATACTCGTATTGGAATACGTTATATTGGCTATGCCATATGCTTACAGAATCGTCGACAGTGGTGTACGGTCGCTGGGTCTCCGCACAATGGTGGATGCCGGTCGATCGGTCGGTAGTGGATGGATGCGCATTGTCTACAATATCCTACTTCCCAACCTTAGAGGTTCCCTGCTTGGTGCTGCTTTCATGACCTTTGCCCTGGTGCTTGGCGAGTATGTAATGGCCAGCCTACTCTCGTTCAATACATTCCCTGTATGGTTGGAGACAGTCGGGGTGGTACATGCAACTGAAGCAATTGCACTTTCGGTCATAGCTCTTGGTGGTCTTACTATCGTATTAGGAACATTTGCGATAGTAGCATCTGTTCGCAGTGCAGAGGAGAGCGATAGGGCAGGGAGTGGACAACCAGTATTTCAGGAGGACAGAGTATGAGTATGTTGGAAAGTATCGACGGTACGTTGCTACATGATGATTCCAGTCTCGGTGAGATTAAGACCAATATGTCGAAGGGTGCTAAAGGCAGGATCAGTGTAGAGTTGGTCAATCTACACCGGCGATTCGGGCAGGTGAATGCATTGGATGGGTTTTCGTTGAAGGTGGATCCCGGTGAGTTGATTGCCTTATTGGGCCCATCGGGTAGTGGTAAGACTACTGCATTGCGTGCGTTGGCTGGGCTGGAATCCGTAGACAAGGGATTGATCTTGGTCGGCGGGAGAGACATCACTCATGTGCCGGCTCACCGCAGGGATATGGGTATGGTTTTTCAGGCATATAGCTTGTTTCCTAATATGACTGCACTGGATAATGTGGCGTTCGGTTTGCGTATACGAAAAGTGGGTTCTACTGAGCGCCGGAGGCGTGCGGTAGAACTGCTTGACCTTGTGGGGCTCTCCCGTGAGGCAAGGCGCTATCCCCATCAACTCTCCGGTGGCCAGCAGCAACGCGTAGCACTGGCAAGAGCACTGGCAATAGAGCCGAGAGTACTGCTTCTCGATGAACCATTATCTGCACTGGATGCGACCGTAAGGGCCAGGTTGCGTGATGAGATACGTCGTATACAGCTCGAGATAGGTACCACTACTGTATTTGTCACTCATGACCAGCAAGAGGCTATGTCCATAGCAGACAGGGTGGCCGTAATGAGAGACGGTAAGTTGGAGCAGGTCGGTACACCTTTTCAGATATACTATGAGCCGGTAAATTCCTTTGTGGCTTCTTTTGTGGGTTCGGTCAATCGTTTGAGTGGTGTGATTGCAGGTCAGGGGTGGGTCAAGGTTCTCGGAGTCAGGGTGGAAGTGGCCAGTCTTGGCACTTTGGCGGCAGACGGGAGGAACTGGCCTGCAGGTACATCTGTGGACGTATTGGTAAGACC
>JAJZWK010000045.1 GCA_021846725.1 Actinomycetes bacterium
GAGGGCATAGTGAATGTAGACAAATTCTCATTACAGGGCAACTCGATGAAAGGACTTCGCCAAGCATATAATCGCTTACATAACAAGGGATACACGGCAGATATATTTGAGTTGACTGGTGGTAAGTACGTAACCAGGTATAGAGAAAGCGCCTACCGTAACGATGATACAACAGATGTTCATAATAAAGATGTCGAAGAACAGGTAGAATGCTCGACCATGCGTAACGATATCCAACCCTTACTCGACTCTTCCAGGCAGGGGGACTTCGAACGTGGGTTCTCGATGATGCTCGGTAGGGTATGTGATGCCAGGGATGAAGGTACGCTCATGTGTGTAGTAAGAAATGCCACAGGCAATCCCGCTGCTCTATGCCATTTCGTTCCTGCGCACAGTATAAATGGTTACTCGCTTGACCTCATGCGATGGGACAAACAAGGAGGTCACCCAAACGGTCTCATCGACTTTGCACTCTGTACCACTATTTCTTATCTGGCCAGAGAAGGCAAGAAGGGACTGAGCCTGAACTTTGCTGCCATGCGAGCCATCTTTGAAAGAGAGAAGGGTGATGGAGTAGTTCAACGCTTACAGTACTGGGCATACAAACGAATGTCTTCTGCCATGCAAATGGAGTCTCTTTGGAAGTTCAATGCCAAATACAAACCCGAATGGTATCCTCGTTATGTTGCATACGACTCCCTGGAATACGCACTACCTGTAGGACTTGCTTGCTTCCGCGCAGAGGCATTGGTGGACTTTCCTGTAGTCGGAAAAGTAATTTCAGCCACCAGCCGCCACAGCTCGGCACAACCCTAGCCACAGCTCGGCACAACCCTAAATCCCTAGCTCCCATACTCGAAGCCGAGGTCGGGAGCCGTAACAAGTGCTTTGAACTCTACTCCGGCTTTAGCAGCAAGTTCTTCGGCTGTTCCACCTCTATCTACAATCGCCAGTGCAAGTACAGGAAAGGCACCGACCGATCTTATGGCCTCGACCGCTTGGAGAAGTGAAGTACCGCGAGTGGATACATCCTCTACCACGACCACACTGTCTCCGGGATCCAGTGCACCAGCAACAGCACCTCCTGCACCATGAGTCTTTTCTTCTTTCCGTATGCTGAATGCCTTTAAATCTACCCCTCGGACAGCAGCCACTCCGGCAGTGATAAACGCTACCGGATCAGCCCCCATAGTAAGACCACCTATGGCATCCGGACGAGCAGGCATCATCTCGATAACCTCCAACACTGCATTTGCTGCCAACAGCATACCGGGCGAACGACAGAGAGTTTGCTTGGCATCTATGAACCAACTTGAACGCTGACCCGACTTAAGGACGAAGTCACCGACCTTGACCGATTTATCAAGTATATCGTTGCGCAACTCTTTAATGGTAGATACGTGATTCATCATACACTCAGCTAAATCATCCTAATGATCCCTGACGTCATCCTCATAGCTAAAGCCAGAGGTTTGCAGGGTGTGTTTTGTCAAGAGTACCCTGCCCGATCCCGGTATAACCCTACCTATGATCTGGGATCCAACCCCTGCTGACTCTACAGCATCAAGTACAGCCTCGCTGCTGGCAGAACTAACAATCAATATCATACCTATGCCCATGTTCAATACCCTGAACATCTCATCATCATCCACATTACCTAAGCGCTGCATTTCCAGAAATATACGGGGTACCTCCCATGTCGATATATCTACGACAGCATCACAATCTTTTGCAAGGGAACGCTTAAGATTCCCCGGTATACCTCCACCGGTAATATGAGCTACTGCATGCACCTCACCCGTAGAGAGCGCTCCAAGCACTGCAGGGGTATAGATCACTGACGGTACCATAAGCTCCTCCCCCAAAGTATGCTGAGCACCTGACCACGCGGGCTGCTCAAAAGACATGCGAGCAATTTTTCCAAAAATATAGCGCGCGAGCGAATAACCATTGGAACGAAGCCCCGGCGAACATAATCCTATAAGTATATCGCCAGGAATGACATTATGATCACCGAGCATCTTATCTCTCTCGACCACCCCTACTGCGAAGCCTGCTAAATCGGTAATTCTATGATCAATGGCTCTCTGTCGTTCCCCCGACGCATCATCTATCCTTGCCTGCTTGGCTGGCTCATCGCTCTTACCTATTTGCCTACTCTTACCTATATTATCGTCCTGGACTACATTTTCACTGTAATCTACGGTGCCGCTATGATCCGAATAACCGTGATCAGAATAACCGTGTTCAGCAGTCTCACCGCCGATGAGAGCACACCCTGCCATACGACACCCCGCTGCTATACCGGAAACTACCTCTTCGACAAGTTCACTATCCATCTTTGGTAAGGAAAGATAATCAAGCATAAAAAGTGGCTCTGCTCCAGTGCATACCAAATCATCCACGCACATTGCAACCAGATCTATGCCTATAGTGTCGAAACTCGATGTAGCGTCGGCTACGCGCAGCTTCGTCCCCACTCCGTCGGTGCTCGACACTAGTACAGGTTCAGTATAAGAGTGTACATCAATGGAAAAACAACCCGCAAATCCTCCCAATGTCCCCAACACCCCTGGACGATTGGTCGATTTGGTCAGCTTGCTGATACGCTCGATGACCGAATCAGCAGCACCGAGGTCTACGCCAGCTTCAAGATAGGTAGTAGGACGCAATTTATATAGAGCCTACATGATCTACTACGATAGTATTTCGCTGCAATGAAATACTATGCGCCAAAACAGCATCTCGTCGTAGGGCAGTCTCTTCCACAGGAATGGGATACTCTCCTGTCAGGCAGGCAGTACAGAACCCTCCTCCAGGCACTCCTATGGCTTTTTGCAATCCCTCCAAGCTCAAATACGCCAAAGAGTCTACTCCCAAATAATTTGCTATCTCATCTACGGACATATTTGCCGCTAACAGTTCTGACTTATCGGGCGTGTCTATCCCAAAGTAGCATGGCCATCTAAAGGGCGGTGACGAAATACGTAGATGAATCTCTTCAGCGCCTCCTTCTCTGAGCATCTTGACCATGGCTTTGGTAGTAGTCCCTCTTACAATGGAATCATCCACCACTACCAAACGCTTGCCAAGAATAGACTCTCTCAGCGGATTGAGCTTACGCTTTACTCCTGCCATCCTAGCCTCCTGCTGAGGAGCAATAAATGTCCTGCCTATATAGCGGTTTTTTACCAATCCCTGCCCATAGGGGATGCCGCTAGCCTTTGAATACCCTTCGGCAGCTGGAACACCCGAATCGGGAACACCCATTACCATATCAGCACGTACTGGCAGTTCCGCCGCAAGGTACTCACCCATACGCCGCCTTGCCCCATGCACCTCAGTACCATACAACATGCTATCGGGACGGGCAAAGTAGACAAATTCAAATATACACAGATGAGGCTCCTGCCCTGTAGCAACTGGCAACCTAACCGAACGAACTCCGGAATCATCTATAACGACCATTTCACCGGGTTCTACCTCTCTTATGAACCTTGCACCGACCACATCTAATGCAGGGGTCTCAGAGGCAAGAACATAGCCTACCCCTTCTCCCTCGTCGACATACTCTCCATTGTCGACAGGCTTGTCGACAGGCAGCACTCCAAGACATAATGGCCTGAATCCATGCGGATCCCTCGCACCAAAGATGTGTGACTCGTCCATTGCAACAAACGAATAGGCTCCTTCTAGCCTGGGAAGCACCTCGACCATGGCTTCCTCCAACATATTGTTGCCAGGGGGCATCCTGCCAACAGCTGTAGCGAGTAGCTCTACCACTAAGTCCGAATCAGTAGTCAGCACTCCAGGCAACATGCCATTGTCTTCTGCTAAGTCGGAGGTGTTCGTGAGGTTGCCATTGTGAGCCAACGCAATACCCATGCCTCCAGAAGACCTGAATACGGGCTGTGCATTCCTCCAGGTAGATTCCCCTGCTGTGGAATAACGAGTATGACCGATGGCCAGGTTACCCGGTAAGCACTCGATTGTACGCTCATCAAACACTGACGATACCAGCCCCATATCCTTGACTACAGTAATGAGTTCCCCGTCGCTAACCGCCATTCCAGCCGACTCTTGTCCACGATGCTGCAAGGAATACAGCCCATCAAAGGTGAGCTGTGCTACCGCTCTACCCGGAGCGAAAACAGCAAATACCCCACAGGCCTCCTTCATCTGGTCTTAACCACAGTTGCCAATCATCACTATCAACTTCATTATAGACACATCAGGAGCGTCTCGCGGCAATTAGTGGTCTGTACTGCAAATAGGACCACCTCCGTTCCAGACCGCCACGACCACCTATTTCCAACATCCAACACTGATTTGGTCAAGCGCATGAACTTGGTGATCCAACAAGAACAGGGCAGGAATTATGACTGACTTCATGCGTGTATAGAGTCCACACAATGTAGAACACTCCCAATATCTACATTGACCTGCATATTTTTACCAGTCGGGAAGGCGGGATTTGAACCCGCGACCTCAGCGTCCCGAACGCTGCGCGCTACCAAACTACGCCACTTCCCGCTGTAGCCACTTGAGAGCGACAGCAAGTACATTATACACCGTTAAGTGCACAATCTCACCCACCAGCAAGCATCAATGCCATATCTCCGAGTCCACGTACATCATGGATATCCCCGGCCATCAAGGGAAGCTTGACTACCGTACAGTTACTATGGGCACCATAGCGAGCAGTACTACCGGTATGTGAGTCATTGATCTCACTATCTTCCCCGGTAAGATGAGAAGCTAAGTGAGCATATGTAGACAATTCGTGTGCGGATATAATTTTATATACCAAAAGATTCCTCATGAATACATCGAATAGGATGTCCGGGTCGTCAGCACCTTGGTAACTCTTCTCATAATCCATGTTCAGCCTATCCTCAGATGCCCAGATGGAAGAAACTGCCTTTACATTTGGCATCTCCTCAGGTGTCAAAAGCGACTTCCCTACAGTATCAAAGTCAGGTAATACACGATTGACTATCAAAGCATCTATGTCTATATCCATCTCCTCCAACTTTTGCACAAACCAGTCAGCCTCGGTTACCGCATCATCACGAGGGGTAGTTACCAGTACAAACCCAGTGGTAGGCTCCCTTATAAGTACAGACATCTTCTGTGCCCGGCTACGAAAGCCCTCCTCCATCCCTTCAAAGGCTTGGAAAAAGGCTACAGCATCCTCCACTATCTCGCTTCCTGCAACTTTTGATATAGTGCGCAGGAGAGCCTGTGTGGCAACGGATACAGCCTTTAGATACATACGCGTGGGCATAAGCAATATCCTGAACAAACGATGCTCGAGAAAGTGAACCAGCCTGGTTGGCGCTTCAAGAAAATCTATTGCATTACGCGTAGGCGGGGTGTCCACGACAACAAGATCGTAACCGCCATCTTCGACCAATTCGTAAAGTTTTTCCATAGCCATGTACTCTTGAGTACCAGAGAGTGCCGATGTCAACTCCTTGTATATACGGTTTTTCATAATCCGCTCAGCTTGCTGACCACTGGGAGAATAGCGATTCACCAGGTCATCAAAGGTAGCCTTGGGGTCCAACATCATAGCCCAAAGCTCCCCCTTGGGCTGTACCTTCAATGATTTTAGTTCAACGCACACGGGTGTATTGGTGAGGGTATCTATTCCTAATGCATCTGCCAATCGCTTGGCAGGATCTATCGTGACCACACATACCTTTCGTCCATTCATCGCGCCATAGAGAGCAAGCGATGCAGACGTAGTCGTCTTCCCTACACCTCCCGAGCCACAACATATCAACACAGAATGGTCAGATATAAGCTCATCTATGCTTTTGCCGACTGGGGAGTTCTCAGTTTGTGATCCCTTTCCAGAAGCACCGGAGCTACCCCCCGATACACCCTGATTAGATACACCTTTACCCGATACATCCCTGCCTGATGAAGTATCCGCAACCTGTGACTCTTCCTCCAGATCATCCCTAAAGCTGATAGCGTCATCAAATGTCTTCCGCATATCCAGACGATCAGATGCATCGCCCTCCTGCGAATAACTCTCTTGCGAGTAGCTCTCCTCCGAGCCGACTTCTCCATCACTTACTGGCAGGCTTTCTATTCCACGAATCAATGCATTGGACAGTAATTCAAGCTCTTCTACACCCTGCACCGGGCTGAAAAGATAAGGGAGCTCTAGCTTGGGTAAGGGTAACTCATCTGCCAGTTTTTCGAACTGCTCAATATGCTGCTTTCTCCTGCTCTCGTGAAATACCGCTGCACTTAGCATAACTTCTACTATCTCAGAAGAAGGTATTATCGTCTTGTGTATAGGCGGCGGCATATCATACCTCTTCCTCAGGGACTTGATAAAGGCAGATCTATTTTCCCTGCTCAAAATATCTACCGGGGGAAGAGGTGCCAAGCACTCATTGACAACTACTTGGCCAAGAGTGACCCCTACCCGATCTTCCAGCTGAAAAGCAGCTTCTATGGTTTCGGAGACCGGCATCTCCTCCGGAATGGTCACCAACATGACCCTACAGCGTGTTCCATCCGATAAGAAATCCACTACTTCTTGAGCTTGAGTACGGATAGGTCCTGACCTGGCAGCAGTCAGAAGTCCACTTGCGGAAGTCAGAAAGGTAATTGCATGCCCCGTTGCAGGGGCATCTACGATTATAAGATCAGCCATCTCGCGGCGTTCCAATTGCTTGATCTTGCCCAGCACGAGTATGTCCTTTATACCAGGTATGGCAGTAGAAACCACCTCAAGAGCACCAGAGCTGACCAAACGTTTTGATATCCTATGGAAACCATGATCAGAGAGATACTCCAAGAGGGCATCATCGGGAGTAATCTTTCTGGCTCTCACCATCCCAGAACCGCCATTGTACAATATCTCTTCTTCGTAACCTAGCGCCCCAGGTAGACCAAATGCCCCTTTGATAGCCGCCTTACCCTCCAGATCCACTACCAGTACTGACAACCCTTGGTGTGCTGCTGCCATAGCCAACGCTGCTGAAACCGTGCTCTTCCCTACGCCGCCTTTTCCGGCAACAATAAATACCTTGCTCTGTCTGTAAAAGGTTTCGGGATCCATAACTATTGAGCGTATCAAGCAAAGCCGCACAATTGCACGGCTATCGGTCGATTAAGTATACCAGAAGTCGACTACCACATATGTAGTTATAAAATGGCTGTTCAAACCTATTGAAACTTTTCATTATTTTCATTATTCTATAAGTACGGTACTTGAGAGAGAGGGATAACTATGCTACAAACCAGATACGAGTTGAATTGGCGAGAAAAAGCACTCTGCAGGGGACCTCAGGCAGAGATGTTCTTTGCACCGTTTGTGGGCGAAGGTCGGAACGAACGGCGCAATCGTGAGGCAGCAGCAAAGGCAATTTGCGCGAAGTGCAGTGTAAGAGCTGAGTGTCTCGATTATGCCATCCAAATCAGAGAGCAACACGGTATATGGGGAGGTACCAACGAACGCGAACGCAGGAAACTTTTACCTTCCGTCTCCTGACAATGTTCCTAACGATCGTCTGAGCGATCTTCCAAACAATCTTCTGGAAGGTTCCAGCGGTATCCAAGCCAGCACCAAAGAAATGATCGATATAACCAGTATTGGCAAGTCACCGAAGCGTTCATAAATAGTGTGACCATCTCGTAGAGCAACATCACCTATTAACACCGTTCTACGAGATAGCGCGCTTTGCTGCATCACATTTCCCTGGTTGTCTATAATGGCAGAGTATCCTGTAGGTGCCGCCTGTACCAAGTCACGACCTTCTTCTATGGCACGAAGGCGCGATGCAGCTATCTCTTGACTGGGCATCTGGCTGTTAGCATAAGAGTTTGTATTGGTGGGGACCATCAGTAGCCTTCCACCTGCCCTGGTTGCCGCCCTGGCTCTTCGAGCAAAAAAGGTCTCGAACGAAATCATAATGCCGATCTTGCCGTCGGGAGTATTCAAAACAGCGGGGCCGTGTCCAGGTATCGCATCTCTGGGAATATCTTTCAATGATGCAAGATGCTTGAAAAACGATCGGTACGGTACGTATTCTCCAAATGGAACCCGATGAATCTTCTCATAACGGCTAACGATCTTACCAGATGGCGATATAGCAACAGAAAAATTCTTGAATCTGGTCGACCCCACTGGTTCAGTGACTCCGGCTTCAAGGGTAGCATGAAGTGATCTTACAAGTCCTTGAAGTATTGCCAGATGCTCGGAACCTTCCAGCCGCCCGTCAAGCGCTACAGTATCTTCCGGCCAGACAATGAGCTGAGGCGGCTTCCTCTTGTCTATTTTTGGTATTTCCTCGGTGGCATCTACCTGAGCATAGAATACCGTCAAAGGGTTTACCTGCAATGCTGTCGTACCACGTTTTCCTCCACCCTGTATGGCTGCAACCCGAAGGTGTCCTATCGGAGGACCTCCATCTGGAGCAAATACTCCTGCAACAACAACTACTACGACGACTCCGAGTGCAATGAGCCCAGCTAATCGACGACTTCTCTCCCTACCGCCTTCCTTACCAGGCTCTCTACCGCCTTCCCTACCAGCTTCCACGGTTATGCCCACCGTATGCCCATCTGATTCCCCACTCCCATTTACATCACCTACAACATTTTGATCTGCCCTACCGGTCATCCGCAGCAATTTTCTCAATAGCGTATGTATGAGCGTATGTATGCGTGACGAATAAGTGGGTTCTACACCCTGAAACTGCAACCGCGGAAAATATGATACAACAAGCAGCCCAATCCCTGCTCCAGCCAACCAGACAAGCCACACGATGAGAAGGGGTCCACCAAGCCTACCAACCAGGCCAACCGGTGAAGCTGCTTGTCCCAACTCTATCCCTCCTATGGGCAACCCACCAAATGGCCATCTTTCACGAAAATATTCTGCAAGCACCATAGCAGCTGGCAGGGCAACTACCCTTGCTCTATTCGCTGGCACTACTGCAGCGGCAGCAGCTATGAAAAGAGACTCCGCTACCATCAGCACCACACCACCATAGACATTGAATGCAAACGACCACCACAGCCCCGGCACAAACATGCCCATACCAAATACCCAACCAACAAGAAAGCGTCTTTTCCATGGAATCCCCTCAAGCGCAACATAAGCAATTGCACAAGCAGGCAACACAAGCGGCCACCAACCCCACGGAGGTAGTGATAAGGCTGCCAGCAACCCGGCTATGGCGGAAGCCAGCAAGCGGTAACGGCGAACTGCTTTCTGATGGTGCAATCCATGACTCATCGGGCTAATATCAGCCTTTAAGAGGCTCAGTGGATAGACAATCCCGGGCTTGTCGTCCCCCTGACTTCGCATGACAATCGGTAACCATGACCTTGTGGCGTGAGCCGGTCATGGTTTGCCGTCGTCGGGCAGGCACTCCACTGCCTCTCCTTCTTCGCCTTGCCCTGCTCGCCCGGACGAACGACTCCCTGATCCAACCTGCCTATTCGCTGAGCCTCTGAGCTGCTCGATCAGGGAGGATGCTGCTTCGTAACCACTTTTTATGCATGCCGGGATCCCCACTCCTCCATATGCCCCTCCCGCAACTGACATTGGACCTGCCCTACTTATCTCTTTGGCTATCTGTTCCACCAGAGATAAATGGCCGACACGGTACTGGGGGAATGCCTTTTCCCAGCGAACCACCAACGCATCTTCCAGCTCTAAGGATAACTGCAGATCTCTTTCCAACTCATAATGCACTGCATCGATTAAATGCTCATCATCCATATATAGATGGCGGCTGTCGCCGTAACGGCCAGTGGATACTCGAAGCAATACAGAGCCCTGCGTAACAATATGTGGCCACTTTTTGGATAAAAACGTGCATGCGCTAACAAGCCTTCTACCATCAGCTGGGACAACATATCCTGTTCCTTCAGGTAGATCCTCCGCTGATACCCCCTTTATGCGTAACGTGATCACAGCAACGGAAGAATATGGTATTGATCCGAACAACCGAGCTGCATCTGTCGAGAATGATTCGACCAACCCAGATGCTCTATGAGCCGGAAGAGCCAGCACGACACCTGCATATCCATCTACCTCCCTTCCGTCATCAAACAGCAACGCCCATCCCTTTGATGTCTTTCTCAGCACAACCACATTAGTATTCTCATGGACGACTACACCCTTTTGCAGCAAGTCATTCTCCAATGCCCCGACCAGAGATGCCATTCCTCCCCTGACCGCGTAGAACGTGGGAGGTGGGTTGCCCTTCATGTCCTTGGCTCCCTGACCCCCCGACGTACCCTGACCGACCGACATGGCACGAGATAGGTTTACTGCAAGGCTGCCCTGCTGCTTACTTGCCTGGAGTATAGGCGGGAACAAAGCCGCAGCACTCATACCATATATACTGCCTGCATGTATTCCGCCAATAAGAGGATCAGCAAGCTTAGCTACGACTTCACGACCCATATGATGCTCTATCAACCTTCCCAAATCCACATCGTAACTTGAATCCGAATCAGCAGATAATTTATGCAAAGAAGCACCGTACAGGGCACCCTGATGGCCGGCACCGTATGATGACATATCGGGTGGAGTAGGAAAAAAGTACCCTACAGCCGCTCGTGACATGCCTCTTACCGTCAAGATCCGATGTTCCACCACAGAACGAATTAAGGAACCCAGCCGAACTGGTACTCCAAGAGCAAGATCCGAAGGTATCTTCCTCAATTTATTGCCTACAACGATAAAGGCACCCTTCACCCCTGAAGCCTCCAGATCACCTGATATACCAAGCTCTCCACAGAGTTTGACAGCCTCCGGACGTCGTGCAAGGAATGAATCAGGTCCAGTATCCACGTAGGTATCGCCAAACTTTACACTGTGCAATTTACCACCCAGACGAGAGGACGCCTCAAAAAGATCTACCTCTATATCCGATATGTCGCCCGATATATAACCCGAAGCCGCTACAGAGGCACCTGCCAGCGCCCTGGCAGCAACCATACCGGATATACCACCTCCAATTACTGCTACTCTCATGCAGCCAACAACTCCCGATTTATCACATCTGCCAACGTTTCAGCCAAGCGGATATCGTGATCAAGCGACGCGCATCTGCCATACAGGAGACCACAGGAAGATGCCACTCCAGAAGCAACTATATCCAGATCGTATAATGTCTCCAAATGATCAGAGACAAACCCGACCGGACAGACCACCACAGCATCATAGTCGTCAGTAGCGACTTTGCGTATTACATCACTTACATCCGGCTCCAACCACGGCATCGTAGAACCTGGAGGTATGCTCTGCCACGCTACCGACCAGTCCCGCAACTGAACCCTTTCAGCAATTGCAGCAGCAGTCTCTGCAACCTGCCTGGCGTAGGGATCACCGGTTTCTGTCAAACGCGCTGGCAGACTGTGTGCGGTAAATATGACATAAACCTTCAGCCCATACCCTTCTGAGAATACATCCTTTGATGGTACGTCATTTGAAGATATATCACTACCAGATATGCCTGCTATTGTATCAACAACTCGGTCTGCCCACATATCAATAAGTCTTGGTGCCAAATGCCATGATCTGACCATATCAAATTGGATCTGCTTAAAGCACCCACCATCTTCTCTACCCTC
Organism: Actinomycetes bacterium; assembly: GCA_021846725.1. Taxonomy (GTDB): domain Bacteria; phylum Actinomycetota; class Acidimicrobiia; order Acidimicrobiales; family JAMCPL01; genus JAMCPL01. The sequence continues at coordinate 11,617 of JAJZWK010000045.1, forward strand.
TTCTCGTATCGACCGCTTTGACTGCAATGCTGCCTGTACACGACTTTCATATTCGCCTATGCTGGCTTTAGAGAAGTGAGGGGCCAAAACCAACCCTATAATTTTATCTACCTCTTGGGCATCCAACGCTCCCAGCAGAGTATCCAGCCCAT
>JAJZWK010000046.1 GCA_021846725.1 Actinomycetes bacterium
ACCTTCTAAATATCTGAAGTGCCCACAAAGAGAGAGCGGGCGACGGGAATCGAACCCGCGCCGTCAGCTTGGGAAGCTGGAGTTCTACCATTGAACTACGCCCGCATAGACCCAATTATTATATCATGATTTTGCCCTTGTATATAGGTTGCATCCTAGGTGTTGATGTTTTTATTGTAATACAGCGGATGGAGATCATAAATTTTTTTGCTGTAAACTTCACAAAGGGTGCCAATTCGTACTATCCTGCACAGAGTGATACTTTCAGATCATTCAATTAAGGAGCAGATAGCTGCGGGCAGGATTGTCATAGAGCCATATTCGGAATCGGACGTACAGCCCTCGTCGGTCGACCTGCATGTGGACAGGTATTTCAGGGTTTTTCGCAATCACTCTATGGGGATTATTGATGTGTTCGAGAGCCAGGAGGAGTTGACTGAATTGGTCACTATAGAGGAAGGTAGTGCTCTGATGCTTCATCCTGGGGAGTTCGTTCTTGGTTCCACCTTGGAAAGGGTAGCCTTACCGGATGACCTTGTGGCAAGGCTGGAAGGGAAATCGTCCTTAGGCAGACTGGGATTGTTGATTCATTCTACTGCAGGTTTTGTGGATGCCGGATGGGATGGCCACTTGACTTTGGAGTTATCCAATGTGGCGAATTTGCCTATTACTATCTATCCAGGGATGGCGATAGGGCAGATAAGTTTCTTGAAGATGACTACAGCAGCGGATAACCCTTACGGCTCGTCGGCTGTCAAATCCAAATACCAGGGACAGTGGGGGCCGACCCCAAGTAGATACTTCGAAAATCGTGATAAGTCAGATGATTAATTAATAGAGGATGAGCAAGGTGAATGGAGTAATAGCTATATGAACGGAATAATTGTTGCTGCACAGTTTGGCGGGCCTATTGTGTTGCGTATGACGATCGGTCTGGTTGTAACGGTTGTGGCTCTTGCAATAGCCGGACGGAGGTTGTTCTTTATAGGGAGGCTTGTTGCTTCCGGGCAGCCTGATCATGGTCGGCTACAGGATATTCCCAGACGCATTCAGGCTGAGCTTACTGAGGTCATTGGCCAGAGAAAGATGTTCAAACGTCGTGCGCCTGGTATTGCTCATGCTATGACATTTTGGGGTTTTATCATCCTTCTTTTTACCATCATTGAAGCTTATGGGGACCTGTTCGATAAAAAATTCGCTATTCCCCTGATCGGACATACTGCGGTACTAGGATTTCTGGAGGATTTTTTCAGTGTCTCTATTCTTATTGCTCTAGCGGCATTTACTGTAATAAGAATCAAACAGTCACCGGCTCGCCGCGAGAGGGGATCACGTTTCTATGGATCTCATACGAAGGCGGCGTGGCTCACGCTTTTCATGATAGCTATGGTTATCATTTCTCTACTTGGTTATCGTGCAGCCCAGACCAATGTCGGAGAATTCCCCTACGGTTGGTGGGCTTTTGCGAGTCACGGTATAGGCAGAGCTTTCTCGGGCTTAGGTAAAACGGTAAACGGATATCTGGTCACCGGGTTCTTGTTGTTGAATGTTGCGGTCATAATGGCCTTTCTGGTATTTGTGACCTATTCAAAACACCTCCATATATTTATGGCTCCTCTGAATGTCATTACCTCCAGACGTCCCAGAGCACTTGGAGCACTGTACTCTACACCCTCCATGGACATGGAAGAGATCAGTGAAGATACCGTATTTGGGGCGGGACATATTGAGAATTTCAGATGGAAACAATTGTTGGATCTGGTTACCTGTACTGAGTGCGGACGCTGCCAGGCAGTTTGTCCGGCGTGGAATACCGGTAAGCCCCTTTCTCCCAAGTTGTTAATAATGTCGTTACGCGATAATATGTTTGAGTCCGCTCCTAGGCTGCTTGCCAAGCATGGTGTCGGCGGTAGTAATGGTAGCAACGATGGCAACGAGAGTAATTCGCAGAGTGGTAGTGGAAACTCTACCTCCGGGACAGAGAGTGGTGAGGATGCCCCCACGCTTGTACCCGGCACGATAGATCCTGATGTGCTGTGGTCGTGCTTGACCTGTGGAGCGTGCGTAGAAGAGTGTCCGGTGGATATAGAGCACATAGATGCAATTGTGGATATGCGCCGTTATGAAGTGCTTATGGAATCGCGCTTTCCTCAAGAGGCAGGATTGATGTTGAGAAATATAGAAAATCAGGGCGATCCCTGGGGCTTGGGAGGTTCAAAACGTACGGATTGGACATCTGGATTGGATTTCGAGATACCTGTAGTGTCAGATGAGATACCGGACGATATAGAGTACCTTTATTGGGTTGGCTGTGCGGGGGCACTGGACGAAAGAGCGCGAAAATCTACTCAGGCAATTGCACGAATGTTACATCAAGCTGGAGTGAAGTTTGCCATATTGGGTCCTCGCGAATCATGTACCGGAGATCCTGCAAGGAGAATGGGAAACGAGTACCTATTCCAGGAGCAGGCCAAGTCCAATATAGATACGTTACAGAAGGCCAAAGCAAGAAAGATAGTAGCCTCCTGTCCACATTGCTTTAATTCCATATCTCGTGAATATCCGGCACTTGGTGGTAATTTCGAGGTTATTCATCATAGCCAGTTACTCGCCAGTCTTGTCAATGAAGGAAGGCTTACTCCCGGTAAGTCGTTTAGTGCAAGTGCAACCTATCACGATCCATGCTATCTGGGTAGGCATAATCGCGTCTTTGATGAACCAAGAGACGTTCTCAGTGCCGTACCTGGGGTGAAGCAAATCGAAATGCAACGACACAAGGAACGGAGTTTCTGCTGTGGTGCTGGCGGAGCCAGGATGTGGATGGAAGAGTCGATAGGAAAACGTGTCAACATGGAAAGAACAGACGAGGCGCTATCCACCGGTGCCGATGTGGTCGTTACAGCCTGTCCTTACTGCCTGATTATGATAGACGATGCAGTCAAGGCCAATCAGAAGGAGGACGAGGTCAAGGTGATGGATATTAGCCAGGTCGTAGAGGTCTCGCTGGATTAGCGAGTTGTATCGTGAATAACTGTGGGTTTTATCCGGCCAGACATCTTTCCTGACTTGTCGGATGCTCTATGCTCTGCCATTTACAGGAGGAGTTGGAACAATGACCAGAGCCGTTAGGAATGGGCAAATGCCTTAGTATCTGCCTCGCGCAATCTTGTTGCCATAGTAGAGAGCATCTTGGTGGCAATTACCGGCATTGCCATTAATATGCCATGGAACTTTCTGTACTCCAGAACCAGCACTTCCATATTTGAACTTGCTATAACGGTTGCCGATCTTGGTTGCTTGTCGAGTAGGGATAATTCTCCAAAATATTGCCCCGGTCCCAATGTAGCTACACGCCTTCCATTACGAAGTACGTTCGCATAGCCCTCTACTATGAAGAAGAATTCGCGTCCGGGAGTTCCCTCTTTGCAGATTACTTTACCACTGGGTATGATAATTTCCTCTACTGCTCTACGTATGGTACGTAACTGTGATGCCGAGCATGCCGAAAATAACCATATACTGCCAAGGTCGACTTCCTTAAGGGATAAATTATTTGTTGCCACGGGATAATCTTAACTTATTTATTGGGACATGTCACGTTATTTGATAGATTTATCGGTTTGTAGCATATAGTGGATCAGCCAACTGTCGTTTGTGCTGCCACGGCACGAGTTGCCTCTTCTATTTTTTTAGGATCTCCCAGGTAGCCAACCTCTTTTATCTCCAGGTTCTCTTCTAGTATGTACCTTCTTGGTACTCCGGTCGGAATGTCAAGTCCTTCTATGTCCTGGTCGCTTATATTCTCCAAGTGCTTCACAAGGGCTCGCAGTGAATTGCCGTGAGCTACTACAAGTACTGAGCGATACAAGTACAGGTCAGTAACGATGGTATCGTAGAAATAGGGAAGCATCCGTGAAACTACGTCAGCCAGGCATTCGGTGGCAGGTAGTGCGGATGCAGGCACATGGTGGTAGCGAGGATCGTTTGCCGGATGGCGAGGATCGTCTGGTGCAACTGGAGGAGGAGGTGTCGAGTAGCCTCTCCTCCACGCCTTTACCTGCTCTTCTCCATAGATACCTGTAGACTCATGCTTGTTCTTTCCCTGTAGGTCGCCATAGTGACGTTCGTTTAGTCTCCAGTGCCGGCGTACGGGGATCCAGCATCTGTCCATTGCCTCAAGCGTTATGTTTGCGGTCTTTACCGATCTGGTCAGGACTGAGGTATGCAGCATCATGGGCTCAATGCGGTTGTCCTTCATCACCATTCCGGCCGCCGCCGCCTCCTCTTTGCCCTTTTCAGATAGATCGACATCTGTCCAGCCGGTAAAGAGATTCTTGGCATTCCAGGTAGATTCTCCGTGCCTGAGAAGAACGAGTTCAAACGTCATTGTAACATTATAGAATGTCATGGTTGTATTGACCAGACGGGATATACAAATCCCGTCCGCGAGGTCGGGAAGTTGGTCGGATTGGATCGGTGACTATCCCGTTGGTAGTACTTGGGTGCAACCACGCCTATGAGGGTGGGAGGATATCATCAAGCAGGTTGTTTCAAATATCGAAATTACTGTGTCAAGTGAGTGGATACAGCAGACACTATTTCTTCGGGGTTATCACATCCAACGATCCATTCATCATGCGATTCCCCCTTAAGCACGACTCGGATACCCCTTGGGGTATTCCGGTGTACCACAGCAAATACCTTTTTATCCTTAGATGACATTGTGCCTACTTCAGTCATTCCGTAGAGTCTTGTACCAAACTTGAATCCATGATCGGCTGGGGCATGTGCATCGTCAAGGACTTCGACGCTCTGAACAGATGACACCGGAACTCGCAGATTCCCGTGGACTCCCTCTGCTTTCTCTAATCGTGAAAGCTCCAGTACCAAGTTGTTGTCCTCTATTTTTAGTTCAGCCATATCTACCTCCTTGTTGTAGGTATATATTTTAGTACTATTCTAGTGCGCTTTTTGTGTAGCTGTCATGTAGCCAGAATGGGACTTGCTAGGTTACAAGTTTCTTATCGTTCCAAGAGTAATGAATTGTGGTTCGTACAGTAAGTGGGATATAAGTGGCATATAAGTGGGATAGGTAATAGAGGCTAATAACCAATTCACCGTGATCTCTGGTATGGACGTTGCCAAGTAGATGGGATGGGCAAGCTATCTCCCTGGAAGAGAGGAGCGGATTGGATCGGTGGTTATTCCACTAGTGAAACTCAGGTGCAGGTTATGCCTATGAGGAATGGTAGTTCACAATAGCATGAACCTTCACAGTTAAATATTGTTAATTTGTTGTTCTATAAGTACTTGACAATACCATAGTAAAGTTTGCTATAATAATAACAGTCAAATATGTTGTGGAAGTTGATTGTGTATATGTTATATGCTAGTGTAGTGTTTCGTAGAATAGCGTGATGTCATTCAGTAAGTAAATGGTGTCATATGGCAAGATGATGATGATGATGATGATGATGATGATGATGATGATGATGATGATGAAGTTAGTAGCAACTAGGTTGTAGGCGATCAACAGACCATAGATTTGTAGTAAAGATAGACAAATAGAAATGGAGGATAGATAATGGCAAAAGCAGTAGGCATTGATTTAGGAACCACCAACTCGGTGGTCAGCGTCTTGGAGGCAGGCGACCCAGTCGTCATTCCAAACGCGGAAGGAGGAAGGACTACACCTTCCATAGTAGGGTTTTCAAAGAATGGAGAGGTGCTGGTAGGTGAAGTTGCCAAGAGGCAGGTTATCACCAATCCAGACAGGACTATTCGATCGGTCAAGCGTCAGATGGGTACAGACTGGAAGGTGGATATAGATGGCAAGAAGTACACTGCTCAAGAGATATCGGCCAGGATACTGCAGAAACTCAAGAGAGATGCCGAATCTTACTTGGGTGACACGGTTACCCAAGCTGTCATTACTGTACCTGCATATTTCGACGATGCTCAGCGAACGGCCACTAAAGAGGCTGGTCAAATAGCCGGGCTGGAGGTGTTGAGAATAATCAACGAGCCGACCGCAGCGGCTCTGGCTTACGGACTCGACAAAGAGGGCAAAGATCAGACCGTGTTGGTATTTGACCTTGGAGGAGGTACGTTTGACGTATCGCTACTCGAGATAGGTGAGGGTGTATTTGAGGTAAAATCCACTGCGGGAAATACCAAGCTAGGTGGTGACGACTGGGATCAGCGTGTGATCGATTGGCTGGTAAAGAGCTTCAAGGATACCGAGGGAGTAGACCTTTCCAAGGACAAGATGGCCATGCAGCGCTTGAAGGAAGGGGCGGAAAAAGCCAAGATAGAGTTGTCCGCCGTACAGGAGACTCAAATAAATCTTCCGTTCATTACTGCTACATCGGAAGGTCCCAAGCATTTGGACATGAAATTGACCAGAGCCAAGTTCCAAGAGCTAACGGCTGATCTTGTTGAGGCTTGCAAGGGGCCGTTCGATCAGGCTATTGCTGATGCGGGTCTGAAAAAATCTGATATAGATCACGTCATCCTGGTAGGAGGTTCTACCAGAATGCCTGCTATACAGGATCTGGTACAGCAACTCACAGGCAAGGAACCTCACAAGGGTGTAAACCCAGACGAGGTGGTAGCCGTAGGAGCAGCTATTCAAGCGGGTGTACTCAAAGGGGAGGTAAAAGACATACTGCTCTTGGACGTTACGCCACTTTCTCTCGGGATTGAGACCAAGGGTGGGGTGATGCATAGACTGATAGAGCGTAATACGACTATACCTACCAAACGTTCAGAGGTTTTCACCACAGCCGAAGATAATCAACCATCAGTGGAGATACACGTGCTCCAGGGAGAGCGTGAAATGGCAATGTACAACAAGACTCTTGGCAAGTTTCAGTTGGTGGATCTTCCGCCGGCACCTAGAGGAGTGCCGCAGATTGAAGTTGCTTTTGACATAGATGCCAATGGAATAGTACATGTATCTGCCAAAGACCTGGCTACTTCAAAGGTGCAGTCTATGACCATTACCGGGCAGTCGTCGCTTTCAAAAGACGAGATAGATCGTATGGTGAGGGATGCTGAATCGCATGCAGAGGATGACAGAAGGCGTCGTGAAGAAGCCGAGATACGGAACAACGCTGATACTTTGGTATACCAGACACGTAAACTTCTTTCTGAGCAGGGTGACAAATTACAGGGCGAGGAACGTGAGAATCTACAGTCACGTGTTAGTGCATTGGAAGAAGCGTTAAAGGGTTCCGATATGGAAAAGATAAAAGACGCTACAGAAGAGCTCATGAAAGCATCACATAGTTTCAGTGAACGTCTCTATCAAGAAGCAACTGCTGGAGGCGATCAGAGTACTGGCGCGGGGAATACATTTCAACAGGATTCCGACGATGAAGTGGTAGATGCTGAGATAGTAGATGAAGGTGGCGCGTGAGTTCCAGCGAAGAGACATACCGACCAGAGGATGATCCGAGAGCAGCCGAGAGTAGCTATACCATAGATGAGGGTATAGCTGAAGGCGATAGTATTCAGTCTGAAAACGGTAGTAAGTCCGCTCACGCCAGCATAGACGAGTCTGGTCAAGTGTCAAGTAGTACAGTTGCTGCAGATGATGAAGCAGGTGTGGCTGACTCAGTCGAGAGCGACATTCAGCGGCTCAGTCGAGAGCGTGATGAGTATCTCGATCTAGCTCGTCGTACACAGGCAGATTACGAGAATTACCGTAAGCGTGTGATGCGCCAGCAGGTGGAGGAGTCTACACGTTATGTACAAGAACTGATAGTAAAGCTGTTACCAGTGCTTGATGCTTTCTCTATCGCCGAAATGCATCTTGGTGGAAATGAGGAGATGGATCCAGATACTAAGGCGCTATTACAATCGGGCAGTATGTTATTCGATGTATTGGCGACTGAAGGAGTCGAGCGTATAGATCAGGTGGGGGTTCCGTTCGACCCGACAGTACATGAAGCCATAGAGCATACCGTGACAGGACAACGTGCAAAGGAGCATCCAGCAACTCCTGCCCAAGGGCATCATACAAATCGTTCAACGGAACATCATGTAAAAGAGCCTCATGAGAAGGCTCAGCATATAGCTGGTCAGGTACATCAGGATGAAAAGAGTGACAAGGTTTCCTCGGGGGCACCCTCTGAGGGTGTGGATAGTACCGATCGTCCTCATGAGGGAGCTGCGGTGGTCACTGGCGTGTTTCGAGCAGGTTATCGCTGGAAGGGTAGGGTACTCAGGCCAGCTATGGTAAAGGTCGAGGAATAGAGGATGTAGATTGGTGGCAGTGCAACGAGAGTGGCTAGACAAAGATTACTACAAAGTTCTCGGTGTCTCCAAAGATGCATCTGAAAAAGAGATAACTAAAGCATACAGGAAGTTGGCCAAGACCTACCATCCTGATGCTAACCCTGGTTCAGAAGAGAAGTTCAAAGAAGTGGCAGCAGCCTATGATGTGTTGGGTGACGCTACCAAGCGTAAGGAGTATGACCAAGTCCGTAAACTATCCAACGGTGCCAGAAATCCGTTTGGCAATTCGTGGGAGGGAAGGGGGGCTTCGGGATATCGTGTAGAAAACATGGGAGATTTTCATGACATTCTGAATGATGCCTTGGGTGGTATTTTTGGAAAGAATCGTTCTTCTCGTAGCGGCTCTACCGGACCTAGACGAGGAATGGATGTAGAAGCACCACTTACTCTGTCGTTTATAGATGCTGTAAATGGGATAACGGCAGCAGTGAATGTTCCCAGCCAAGAGCCTTGCTCCACTTGCCATGGTACTGGTGCAGCTCCGGGTACCAAGCCGACAGCCTGTAAGCGATGCAATGGGAAGGGCATCATAGATGACAATAAGGGTATGTTTTCACTTTCTAGAATATGCCCAACCTGCGGCGGTAAGGGAGTCATAGTCGAGCATCCCTGTCCAGCATGCAATGGAACAGGCAAGGCTATGAGTAACCGCTCTATAAATGTCAGAATTCCACCCGGTGTCGAAAATGGGCAACGGATTGTAGTAAAGGGTAAGGGATATGCCGGATACAACAACGGACCTCCGGGTGACCTCTATGTGAATGTCCAGGTTACTCCGCATCCAATATTTGGTAGAGCGGGTCGCAACATTACCGTTACCGTACCTGTAACCTATCCACAGGCCGTCTTGGGAGGATCTGTAACTGTTCCTACTCTGACAAAGCCACTTACCTTGAAGATACCCGCTGGGACGCAATCGGGAAAGATATTCAGAGTGAAGGGATGGGGAGTTCCAGCTTCAGGGCATTTTAGTGCAGGCGACTTGCTTGTAACGGTGCAGATAGATGTACCTCAAAATCTTACTAGAGAGCAGCGCCTGGCCATTGAGGAGTTATCTAAGGTCATGCCTCCTGTTGGCGATAATAACCGTAACGGCCCTGATGGCAATTCCAGCGCTACCAGTACTACGGGTCGTACTGGCGCTACCGACACCTCAGCCGCCAAGGCAGGTGGAAGTGCCGCCAAATCTGGTGGTGCTGGTGTGGGTGGTAATACTGGTAGATCAGATGGCAAGGCGAGAAGACCAGATGGAAAGGTTGGCAGCCGATGAGAGAGGATAGTGGACGATGAAGGCAGTCTATGTCATTTCAGTAGCAGCTGAACTTGCCGGTGTACATCCCCAGACTCTTCGTATATACGAGCGAAAGGGTCTGCTCGAGCCTTCACGTACAGGTGGAGGAAGTAGGCGTTACTCGGATGAAGATATAGAGCGTTTACGCCACATACAGGAGCTTACCTGTGCAGGGCTGAATCTTGAAGGGGTGCGCAAGGTCATCGAGTTGGAGGAGAAAGTTAAAAACCTTACAGATGAATTGGAAAGATTGAAGGCAGAGACATACGTGAAGGTGGAGGAGGTCCGTCGGCGTTACCGGCGCGAGCTGGTTCCCCTTCGCCAAGAAGCCGTACCGTGGAAAGGTGGCAACAGGAGGTCATCATAGTAATGGTTGTATTGGATTGGTTATATCTGTCTGGACATACGATAGCAGGAGGTAAACAATGGCAGTAGATCCCGCTAAATTTACTTTGAAAACCAGGGAAGCACTGGATAAAGCCTTGCAGCTTGCAATAGCTGAGAATCACGCTGAAGTTACTTCTGACCACATCTTGGCTGCATTATTGGCCCAGACGGACGGTGTAGCGCTTCCATTACTTGCTGCACTGGGTATGGACAGACTTGCTCTGGCGAACGAGGTCGCAGCCAGGTTGGAGAGGTTGGCGCGCTCTTACGGGACCAGTGAGCCCAACTTGAGCCAGGATGCACGGAAGGTACTCGAGGATGCGGATGCAGCGATGCATGAGATGGGTGATGAGTACCTATCCGGAGAGCACCTTATGCTGGCACTTGCCGGTAATATAGGTGTATCTCGTGACAGTATGCTAGAAGCGATAAGGCAGCTTAGAGGCAGCCACAGAGTGACTACTCCCAATCCGGAAGAGACCTACAAGGCACTCGAACGCTATGGTCGTGATCTGACAGAACTGGCTAGACAGGGAAAACTCGACCCAGTTATAGGGCGCGATGAAGAGATCAGGAGGGTAATGCAGGTACTTTCTCGTAGGACCAAGAACAACCCTGTCCTTATAGGTGAACCAGGGGTAGGTAAGACTGCGATCGTGGAGGGATTGGCGGCCAGAGTAGTGGACGGTGATGTGCCTGAATCACTTGTTAATAAAAAGGTCATAGCTCTGGACCTGGGCTCAATGCTTGCCGGTGCAAAGTATCGTGGAGAGTTTGAAGAGCGGCTTAAGGCAGTTCTCGAGGAAATCACAGGCTCGGAGGGAAGGATCATTACTTTTATCGACGAGCTGCATACTATTGTAGGTGCTGGTGCCGCGGAAGGAGCTATGGATGCTGGCAACATGATCAAACCGATGTTGGCCAGAGGAGAGCTCAGAATGATCGGAGCAACCACACTGGACGAGTACAGGGAACACATAGAAAAAGATGCTGCCCTGGAGAGGCGATTCCAGCCAGTTTACGTGGGACAGCCAACTGTAGAAGACACTATAGCTATTTTGAGGGGACTGAAGGAACGTTATGAGGTGCACCACGGAGTGCGCATCCAGGATGCTGCATTGGTTGCTGCGGCAGTCCTTTCCGATCGTTACATTGCAGGCAGGTTTCTTCCGGATAAGGCTATAGATCTTGTCGATGAGGCGGCCAGCAGGCTGCGTATAGAGATCGACTCCATGCCCACTGAGGTGGATGTAGTCACTAGACGCTTACGTCAGCTGGAGATGGAGAAGGTAGCACTTTCCAAGGAAACCGATCCAGGCTCTGCAGAGCGCTTGACAAAACTGGAAAACGAGATGGCCAATCTGCGTGAGCAGGCAGATTCTATGATGGCACAGTGGAATACCGAAAAGGAAGCTATTACCTCTATACGGGAGCGTAAAGAGCAACTAGAGGCATTGCGCAGTGAGGCGGATAGAGCCATGCGTGATGGTGAACTCACTACTGCATCAGAACTACGCTATGGGAAGATACCGGAGGTAGAGAGGCAGATCGAGGAAGCAAGTAATCGTCTGGCAGAGGTTCAAGCTCACGGAGCAATGCTCAAGGAAGAGGTGGATCCAGAGGATATTGCTGAGGTAATAAGTCGCTGGACAGGGATACCTGTTACCAGATTGATGGAGGGAGAGGTGGCCAAGCTGGTGCGCAT
>JAJZWK010000047.1 GCA_021846725.1 Actinomycetes bacterium
CGCCAGGAGGTGCAGTATCAGCAGAAATTTGCGAACTGACCAATCCCCTCTCCATTGCAAGCACAGACAGCTTGGTCCTTGAGTTCACTCCGAGTTTATCGAATATATGGCGTATGTGGGTCTCCACGGTACGCCTTGATATCTCCAGCCTGTCAGCTATTTCCTTATTGGGTAGCCCCTCCACCACCATTTTTACCACTTCCATCTCACGATCGGACAAAGTGGATAGCTGCACGCTTGGCTCTGGAGTAAGCTCATCTGTACCCTCCCTTAGCCCCATTGCGAGTGACCTATCTACCACCACTGCCCCCGATCTTAAGGCATACACCGCGTTTACGATCTCTTCATCAGGAGCGCTTTTCAGTAAATAACCCGACACTCCCGCAGAGAGGGCCGACCTTAGGTAGTCACTGTCACCATAGGCAGACAGAATAAGCAACTTCATCTTTGGGAACTCTTTTGACAATTTCCTTGAAAACTCTATGCCATTCTCGCCTGGCAACCGGACATCGAGTACCATGATGTCAGGCTGGCTCTCTTGCAGTAGCTCATAAGCATCCTTCGTATTGCTAGCTTCTCCGATCACCACTACGTCACCACTCTCTTCCAGTATCTCCCTCGTACCTTGACGTACTACCGGGTGATCGTCCACCAAAATAACACTCAAGGGATGATGTTCCACTAGCATTAGCTCACCTTCTCACACTGGGTATAAAATTATACCACTATCCATTATTCATACTACTACCCCATTATGCTACTGCCACACAGTTTGGACAACGGTACCATCACGTATATTCTATACGTGTTTACCCCGATTTTGTCATAGGTATTTACCGTAGTATCGGCCTTTCGCTGTATCAATTGACCACAATGTCGGCCTTCCGCTACCGTGTCCACCACATTTATGAAGGGCAACCCACTCAGTGCTATAATTATTTCAGTGGAAGGCTCTCCTATTACAATATTGCTTGCTGATGACCATGCCGTAGTAAGGGAAGGTATTCGAGAAATCATCGAAAGAAGCCCGGATATGGAGGTGATAGGGGAAGCCGGTGACGGTGAACAGGCAGTCGACATCGCTAGCCGTACTCTGCCAGAAGTGGCATTGCTGGATATAAAGCTACCCGGCATCACCGGAATCGATGCTGCCAGGCAAATCGCCAAAGTATCACCAAAGACCAAAGTACTTATCTTAAGCGCCTATGCGGAACGAGCTTACATAGAAGCCGCCATGGAAGCAGGTGTACATGGCTACCTGCTCAAAAGCGCCCCAGGCAGGGTGCTGCTCGACTCAATAAGGGCAGTTAGATCGGGGGCAATGGTGCTCGACAGCTCGTTACCCAGAGGACCTATCGGTCATTCCATAGATACTTTGCCTTCGCCATCAGAGGCTCCTACCCTGACTCCTCGTGAAATTGAAATAGTGGCCCTAGTCACGAAAGGCTACCGCAACAAGCAAATTGCTATGGAACTGGGAGTATCCCTACGTACCGTGGAAAGCCACCTTGAACACGTCTTTGACAAGGTAGGGAGCACGTCACGCACTGAGCTGTCGATGTATGCAGTTGCACATGGATGGGTGGATCCATCCGCTGATTAGCCGGATCAGCAAATTATGACCACTGACTAATGGCTACGAACCTCATACATCGTACAACTGAAGATTCCAGTAGCATATTGTGGCCGCCACCAATCGGTAGTGCACGTTTCTGGATAGTACAGGCACTCGTCATAGGTGTAACGATCATCCAGGAATTGTTATGGCTGCCCAGTATCAAGCGATTCGATCTTGGTATACCTCCATTTATAGCCGTAGGGCTGTTCGGAGTGCCCATTCTCTATGCCGCCTTGAACTACGGATTCACGGCGTCGATGGCTACTGCTACAACAGCTACTGGTATAACGGTGATAACGATAGCAATAAACGGAGCACTTGGAATGCTGCCAACACTCTATGCCTGGGCATATGCAGTCGAGTTGGGATCCTTGCTGGTCGTAGCAGCCTCCGTCGGCTCACGTTTCGAACGTGAGATGTTAGCAAGAATAGAGATAGAGAAAGCTGCCGCTACGGCCACAGCTGCCGAAGCCCGATATCATTCACTCTTTGAAGCAAGCGCAGCTCCTGTACTACTCGTAGACAGCGATGACATTATAAGAGAGGCAAATGAATCCGCACGAAAGATATTCTCTCCCCACACCCTCTTTGGAAAGACGCTTACAGACGTTACGAACCATAAGATATCAGTGGCACTCCTAAATCGTAACCAACAACTATCTCTCCCCACACACCTAGTCACACCTGATGGCACGCAGTATATGCTCGTGGCTACATCAGTGCCATATGACATGATGTCAGGCATATCTGAACAATCTGGAGATGAAGAGCAGCACAAAATGATGCAGATTATCTTCCAGGATGTAACCGAAGAGGTAGAACAACAACGCCGTACAGAGGCATATGCAGAACATGTTTTGCGAGCCCAGGAAGAAGAGAGAAGCAGGATAGCACGTGAGCTCCATGATGAACCTGTTCAGTCCCTGGTGCATCTCTGTCACAGGATAGATGCAGTGATGGATTCGGCAGACCTGCCTGAAAATACACTCACAGAACTTGAATCCACACGCACGCTTACAGAGAGCACAATTACTGAGTTGCGCAATATAGCAACTGCACTACGACCTCCAGCCCTAGACGACCTTGGTCTGGTGGCATCGTTGCGAAATCTTGTAGAAGAATACCGTGAACGCAATGGGGCCAAAATATGGTTGAAAACTGCCGGTACGATTCCAAGGCTGGACAAATGGCAGGAACTAACTATCTACAGAATAGCCCAAGAGGCACTTTCGAATGTCGAACGCCATTCTGGAGCCGATCAGGTAACAGTGTCACTCAAGAGCACGCCCTCAATGTTAAGGCTGGTAGTCGTGGATAATGGCCATGGGTTTACAGGTATGTTGTCCAGCACTTCTGTAATAACCGATCAGACGATAAAGAACCGTACGGACTTATACAACAAAAAAGGCCGTAATAATAATACCATAGCTACTGCAACAAATAAGACATCATACGACAACCGAGCACATCTCGGCCTACTGGGTATGACCGAGCGTGCTCAACTAGTAGGTGCCCGCCTCAGGATAATATCGCATACAGATCATGGTACACTAGTAAGCCTGAGGATGAAATATTAGCGTAATTATTACGTGTATCATTGAGTCATGTCTACATCAACAAAGGCACCAAAAGGGACGAAGGCAAGCTCCATCACCCCCCAGCAGGAAGACTTTCCGCGCTGGTACCAGGATGTCGTTTCCAAAACCGAATTAGCCGAAAACGGTCCCGTGCGAGGAACAATGGTAATACGACCATACGGATACGCTATATGGGAACGAATCCAGAACGAATTGGACAAACGCATAAAGGCTGCCGGAGCACAAAACGCATACTTCCCACTGCTTATACCTGAATCGTACCTACATCGCGAATCCGAACATGTAGAAGGCTTCAGTCCAGAACTTGCTGTAGTAACTCATGGAGGGGGTAAAAAGCTGGAGGAGCCTGCCGTCGTCAGGCCAACTAGCGAGACTATAATCAATGCATATTTTGCCAAGTGGATACAGAGCTATCGCGACTTGCCACTACTGATCAACCAGTGGGCAAATGTGGTTCGCTGGGAATTGAGACCAAGGCTCTTCCTGAGAACTACCGAGTTTCTCTGGCAGGAAGGTCACACTGCACACGCATCTGCTGAAGAGGCGCGTGACTACGCAATCAAGATACTACAGACCGTCTACGAAGACCTCATGGTAGATGTCATGGCAGTGCCGGTTACAACAGGACGAAAAACGGCCAAAGAACGCTTCCCGGGTGCTGAGGAGAGTTGGACATGCGAAGGTATGATGCGCGATGGAAAGGCGCTCCAAATGGGAACAAGTCACGAACTCGGACAACGATTCTCCAAGATGTTTGGTACGACATTCCAGACTTCGGATGGAATCGAAACTCATGTGTGGCAGACATCTTGGGGAGTATCTACACGCTTGCTGGGAGCGTTGATCATGGCACATGGTGACGATGACGGGTTGTGCCTACCACCGAAACTCGCTCCTATACAGGCAGTAATAGTACTCATATCGCCGGATAGCGATATAGAAACAGTCGGGATACAATTACTACGAGAACTCAAGGGGAAAGGCTGCCGTGTAGAGGTGGACAGCGACACACATATCTCTTATGGCCGCAGGGTAACTGGCTGGGAAATCAAGGGTGTCCCTATAAGGATAGAAATAGGGAAGCGCGAATTGGGTGCTGGTAACGTAACTATAGCGTTGCGCGATACAGGAGAGAAACAGTCAATCCCAGTCGCATCTGCAAGTGCTGTTGCAATGGATGCCCTATCTTCTATGCAACATAGAATGTTCGAACAGGCACGATCATTTCGCGATGAACATACCTATCCGGCTACAACATTGGAAGATGCAATAGCTAAAGCAATAGAAGGAAAAGGATTTGCAACCATTCCATGGAGTCTGGTGAGGGGCAAGGGCGAAGAAGAACTTGCAAAGGAAGGGTTAACTGTACGTTGCCTCGTAGCAGAGAATGGATCATTGCCTATAGGAATAGATGACGACGACACGCTGGCTGTTATCGCTAAGGCGTACTGATATCGCCAAGGCATACTGAATGACAAAAGCATACTGAGGGACAGGAGCGCAAGCCTTTGGCTTTGGGCTGAGAGCTTTGACCTGAGGGCTTTATCCTGAACTGGGTTAGAAGTGGGGTGGCCTCTTCCCTTTAATGGCAGCAACGCCTTCCTTCACGTCTTCTCCCAAGAAACAGAGCATCTCAAGTGCCAGAGATTCTCCAAAAATTGGCATCGACTGCCTGTACCAACCATTGAGTGCCTTTTTGGTCCACTGAATCGCCAACTGACTTCCTGCAGCCAGGCGCTCAGCAATTGCAATTGCTTCAGATAGCACTTGTTCGTCAGGTACACACTTGGATACAAGACCAATTCGTTCGGCTTCACGGCCGTCGAGAAAATCGGCAGTCAAGAGATAGTACTTGGCTTTCGCCATACCGCACAACATCGGCCAAACCAACGCTCCGTGGTCACCGGCAGCAACCCCGAGGCGAACATGCCCATCGGTCAATCTCACAGATTCACCCATTACACTAATATCGGCCATCAGCGCAATGGCAAGACCAGCCCCTACAGCAACTCCATTTATGGCAGATATTACAGGCTTTCGTGAAGAGATCATGTTCTCTACAATTGCCCCTGCATCCCTCCACTGTACAAGCATGGCCTCGTATGAAGAGGTCATCTCCTCAATCATACCCATATCGCCACCTGCACTGAATGCTCGCCCCGCTCCGGTTACTACTACACATCTTGCCTGCTCGTCAGCGTCCACCACATGCCATACCTCAGACATCTCACGATGAAGCCTCACGTTGGCTGAGTTAAGAGTATCAGGTCTATTGAAGGTAGCTACTACTACACCATTGTCTCGCCTGTCAAAATCGATATATTCGAAATCTGTGTAACTTGAAAAATGATCTCCTGCCATACACTGAAAGGTATACCCGATATCTCCATGCTTGCAAATCAAGAGGACCAGCGAACAGACAGTTTGGACAGGAAAGTCATTTATCCGAGCAAGCAGTGCAAGGTGGATGAGCCGCCAACAGTCCATCGAACTGTTACGGGACAGGCACGGCAAAGCACAATGTTCACGTTGAAGTGCATAGATGACAAACCATGACCGGCATACGCCACAGGTTATTGCTACCGATTGCAATGCGAAGTCAGAAGGACAACAAGCCCAAGATATCTATCCGCTAAGCCATGTTGTAAAAATTGTGTCGGCGCTACTACTGGTTGCGTCAATAAAATATATGAGATATCATCTAAGTATGACTACAGCTCCATTGAACAACCAGAATAACGAACTTAACGATAGGGCTTCTCTGATTGCTTCACTAACGGCATTCTCATTACAACAAATCTTACATATCATTATAGAATCCTCTCAGGATGGTGAGCTTTATGTCGGCGGTACGGATCAGGATGGCAGGGCGTGGATTAAGGAGGGTAAGATAATCGGTTTCTCTGTCAGCACTCTGGACGACTCAACAGCTTCTGCCGAAAAAGCCCTTTTTGAATTAGCACTGTTCGATAACGCTTGGGCATACTTCACTTTGGGACGCAGTGCACCAACAAGCACCTGCTCAGAGGACTTGAGGGTCATAGTAGATCGCATAGGTCCACAACTGGAAGAATATCGCTCCCTTATTGAGAAGATACCCCTCAATGCGACCGTGCAGCTGAATCAGGATTCCCCCTCCGACTCTGTGCAGATGTCTTCATCACAATGGAAAGTCCTTACCAGAATAGGATCAAAATCCGGTCAACAAGTACGTGAAATAGTCTCTAGCACAGATACGTCACAGGTAGACACCTTGAAGATATTGGACCAGCTACTAGAGGCACAACTTATCATAGTGGACCAGGACACTCACCATGAGGCAACATCGAAGGAAGCTTTACCAGACGACATCAATAACATCAATAACAGTACAAGCAACACTATTGTAGACGCTCCCAATAGCAGTACCATAGGAGCCAGCACTACGCCGACAATGTCCTCTACCATGACAACACCCCCCTCAGAGCCATCTTTGAGTTCAATACCTACCCCTTCAACTGAGGAACCGCCGTCATCTGGGCATTCATTGGCATCGGCACCAGACACCTCCATAGGAAGTACCACCACCAAGTCCACCCCTACCAACTCTACATCTACTCCTACTACGCCTGATCAATCTGCTGGCTCCGTACCTCTCGGTTCGGTAAACTCATCCGAACCAGATCGTGAGGTAACCAATGCCCTCAGAGAGACAGTAGATCCTCTCGGAGGATTTATCCTAGTAACCGACTCACCAGCCAAATACGATACAAGACCAGAGAAACAATTTATTGATACCAATAAATCAGACGACATGCAATTTCCTACAGGACTTGGGGATATATAGCAGCTATCTGGTCGACGAGTACCTATAGCTATCTGCAAGCACCAGACACTACACTAGGCTGCAACGATGATGAAGCAATCATCCATCTAGCCGATCATGGTTATTTCGAGGCACTACACTAGGCTGCAACCAAGGGTATCATTTACCTCTAAGCAGTGTCCCATCTGGGGTGTCCTCGACTATCCATCCCCTTTTCACAAGCTCATCTCTTAAGATATCCGCTCGTTGCCAGTCACGTGCAGCACGTGCCGCATCTCTCTCTTGTACCAGCTTACGAGTCTCTTCGTCGAATTCTTCTTCATCCGTAGCATCAAATGTAAACCCAAGAGCATTGCACAATACCTGAACGGTTACAGCCAATTGCTCGGCATTCTTGGTTGCACCCGCATCAAAGGCGCTATTAGCCTTTCTGACAAGTTCAAATATACCAGCGAGTGCTCCGGGCGTATCCATATCGTCATCCATATGGCGGCAGAACTCGTCCAAACCATCTCTGCTTGCACCCATTTGCAAAGCGTCTTCCATCGTAATAAAGGTCGTCGATGGATCAGGAAACGTTGCAATATCCGATGCTAGCTTATACCTTCTCATCAACAAGTCCAGCCTAGTAATAGATTCCTCTGCATCAGATACGGTTCGTGGAGTGACCTCCATAGGAGATCGGTAATGAGATCGCAAGACAAGTAGCCTGTAAGCACGAGGGTCAGATCTGGAAAGAAAATCACTCAATGAGGTATAATTCCCCAATGACTTTGCCATCTTCTCTCCTCCAACGGTCACCCAGCCATTATGTACCCAATGACGAGCAAATTTTTTTCCCAACGCGATAGATTGTGCTCGCTCATTCTCATGATGAGGAAAGGCCAAGTCTGCACCTCCTCCATGAATATCGAATCCCTCTCCTAAAATACCTAAGGACATTACCACACACTCCGTGTGCCATCCAGGTCTCCCTTCTCCCCAGGGAGACGGCCAAGAGGGCTCACCTACCTTTGCTCTCTTCCACAAAGCAAAATCCAGTTGAGATCGTTTCTCGTCGTTTTCCTCGACTCGTGCTCCCGATCTCAAGCTGTCAAGCCTCTGATGAGCCAGTAGACCATACCCACTTATGCTGTCAGTGGAAAGATAGATACCGTCACTAATTTCGTACGCGTATCCCTTGTCCATCATCTCCCCAATGGCACTTACCATCAATGAAACATATTCAGTGGCATGCGGTATATCGTTAGGCCTTGCTACCCCCAGGCTGTCCATGGCTGACCACCATACATCCTCGAATTCTCTGGCTACTTCAGTATATGACCTGCCCTCTTGCTGTGCTCTCGTAATTATTTTGTCATCTATATCGGTGATATTCGACACATAATGTACCCTGTCTCCAAGAAACTCCATATACCTACGGAGGATGTCGAATACAAGCGCAAAACGCCCATGTCCCAAATGGGGCACATCATATACTGTCGGACCGCACACATACATGGAAATCTCTCCAGGCCTACGCGGAACTATATTCTCCTGCTTTCCGGTTGCAGAATCATAAAGATTGATCACCATGCCAAGATAACACGAATACGACCAACATGCAGATTTATCTGAAATGAACCAAATAGACCACGAGGGCCGCTCCTATGGAGTATCCTGTAAATATGCCAAAATCACACGTACTCGAACTTCCCAAAAAGCCAAAGGTTCCTGAACGTCCTTCTATCGACGGATTGGCTGAAAAGTGGCCTGGAAGATGGGATGAGGCAGGAGTTTATCGATTTGATGAACACTGCGAAAGATCAGACGTATTTTCCATAGACACCCCCCCGCCGACTGTATCTGGATCCCTTCATTTGGGGCACATCTTCTCATACACGCATACCGATACAATAGCCAGATACAAACGCATGAGTGGCTACAAAGTGTTCTACCCGATGGGATGGGATGATAACGGCCTGCCTACCGAGAGAAGAGTACAATCCTATTACGGAGTGACCTGCGACCCATCTCTTATGCCTGATCCCAACTTTGTACCTCCAAGCACACCATATACCAAGACAAAATCCATATCGCGTAGAAACTTCATTGACCTGTGCAACCAACTGGCATCCCAGGATGAGCAAGCTTTTGAGAGGTTGTGGAAACATCTGGGACTATCGGTAGACTGGTCACGCACCTATGCAACGATTGATGACCGTGCTCGCCATATATCGCAGCTCGGTTTCCTGGAACTCCTTAAAAATGGCCACGTATACTCGACAGAATCGCCCACTCTGTGGGATGTCGACTACCAGACAGCAGTATCACAGGCCGAACTGGAGGACAGGACAGTCATGGGAGCATATCACAGGATCGGCTTTACTGCGTCCAGTGGTATCCGGATAGAGATAGATACCACACGCCCTGAGTTGCTGCCTGCATGTGTGGCTCTTGTCGCTCATCCAGATGACGACCGATACAAGCATCTGTTTGGTACGTTTGCCATTACGCCGTTGTTCGGCGTACGAGTTCCCATACACCCACATCCCCTGGCGGACCCTGAAAAGGGTACTGGCATAGCAATGGTGTGTACCTTCGGGGACCTCACAGACGTAACATGGTGGAAGGAATTATCCCTCCCACTACGAGATATAATGACTCGTAATGGACAATTGGCTGATGTGCAATGGGGTCAGTCCGGCTGGGAATGCAACGATCCGGAAGCAGCTACACGCTACTACAAGGAGTTGGCAGGATTGACAGTTGCAAAAGCCAGAAAGAAGATAGTAGAACATCTAGCTCAAGAAGGTTCCCTCCTGAGTGACCCTATACCGATCACACATGCAGTAAAGTATTACGAAAAAGGAGACCATCCCTTAGAGATAGTCTCATCACGTCAATGGTATATACATGTCTTACACTTGAAGGAAAGACTTATGCAATTGGCACATGAGCTGTTATGGCATCCGCCTCACATGGTGCATCGCCTTGAAGCATGGATCGAAGGATTGAACTCCGACTGGAATATATCCAGACAGCGTTACTTTGGAGTACCGTTTCCAGTATGGTATGGGGTGTCAGATGACAGTAGCACAGATTACAGTCAGATATTCACTCCTGAGCACCTCCCTGTTGATCCATCATACCAAGTACCTCCTGGATTCGAGGAAAGCCAACGGGGAAAACCGGGGGGATTTATAGCAGACCCTGACGTAATGGATACTTGGGCAACCTCCTCATTGACACCACAAATTGCCGGTGGCTACTCTGTAGAGCCAGAACTTTTCAGCAAGGTATTCCCGATGGACTTACGCCCTCAAAGTCACGAGATAATACGTACATGGCTTTTCTCGACAATGGTACGATCTGAACTGTCCTTTGGCCAGCTCCCGTGGAAACATATTGCAATATCAGGGTGGGTACTTGATCCTGATAGAAAGAAAATGTCAAAGACCAAGGGTAATGTAATCACGCCATTGCCCCTACTCGAATCGTATGGGCCTGATGCACTACGTTACTGGTCAGCCAGCGGCAGACCGGGAGTAGATACTGCGGTAGATGAGAATCAGATGAAGGTTGGACGCAGGCTTGCAATCAAGCTGCTCAACGCCTCCAAATTCGTGCTCGATAGGATAGCCAACTCACTGGATAGTCGTCAACTTGCCAACCTGGAGACATTGGTAACTGCACCAATGGATATCTCGATGCTGGCATATCTCGCAGAATGCATTGATGCTGCAACTAAGTCACTTGACGGATTCGACTACGCCAAGGCATTGGAAATAACAGAGGGCTTTTTCTGGGATTTTTGCGATGACTATCTAGAGCTGGTCAAAATAAGATCCTATGGTGATGGTCATAACGAAGAAACACTTAGTGCACTCTCGGCACTAGGTATAGCCCTATCATCAATTCTCCGGCTATTTGCGCCCTTCCTGCCATTTGCAACAGAGGAGGCATGGTCATGGTGGCATGACGGATCTATACATATGTCTCCCTGGCCAGAGACATCCAGTTTTTCTGCATTATGCAAAAATACAGATCCAAAATTGTTCAAGACAGCATCCGATCTCCTCACTATGGTCAGGCGCCACAAGTCAAACAACAAAGTTTCCATGCGCGCCGAAGTTGCATCAATACATATATTCGCACCTCAATCTCTTATCGACTTATTACCAAAAGTAGAAGATGATCTGAAAGCTGCTGGTAACATAGCCAATATATTGACCGATGTCGCAGATGAACTATCTGTAGAAGTAACCCTCAAAGACTAGTGACCTGTCCTAATTTATGCAACCTCCGGTATTTTGGTGTAAGGTAGTTTGATATGACAGGAACTACCCAGGCTCCAGATCGTAATCTGGCTATGGAACTAGCAAGAGTCACAGAAGCGGCAGCTA
>JAJZWK010000048.1 GCA_021846725.1 Actinomycetes bacterium
GCTGGGTTGCACACCCTGTTGCATGTCTTAGCTGGGTTGCATGCCCTGACCGAGCACCGAAACATTAGAGTAACCGCATGGGACTTCAAGCAGGCCATGGTGCAGAAACTCTTCGCCCGCGCTGCCCTCTCTGCCTACCACCACTACCCCTGGAAATATGCTTTCGCACTGACCACCATGCAACCAGAAATAAAGCCTCTATGAATATCTTGCTGGACATCTTGGAGGTTCCTGTCTCCCGATCTGTAAAGGTAATAGGAACCTCTGTAACCCGACCACCGGCATTCAGTACTGCCATAACCATCTCTATCTGAAAACCATATCCCTCTGCCTTTATCTTGGACAGATCTATCTTCCCAAGTATGCTAGTGCTGTATGCCCTAAAGCCTGAAGTGGCATCCTTGACCCCTAAGCCCAACATGAAATCCGCATATATATTGCCTCCTCTAGAAATTGCCCACCTGTACCATGGCCATCCCGGATTACTTCCTCCCGGTATATATCGAGAGCCAATGGATAGATCAAATCCCTCAGCAATTGGCTCCAGTATGCTTGGAATCGACGTGGGATCATGTGAAAAATCGGAGTCCATCTCCATCATGGCATCGTAAGATTTAGTTAATCCCCACCGAAATCCCTCCCTGTATGCCGAGCCCAACCCCTCTTTTCCTGGCCTTCGCAGCACGTATATCCCACCAATTTCTCCTGCAACTCTCTCTGCTATAAGTGCAGTTCCATCAGGGCTACCATCATCGACCACTAGGATATCCCCACCCTCTCCAAGATTAGAACTCACTGCTCTTAAGATAGCCTCTATGTTTTCAGATTCATTATATGTGGGAAGCACAACCAATACTCGCATGACACTATTGTACTAAAATATAGATAACCAGACCTATTCACCATTTCTCGTCCCTATGATTCTGCGCCAGCGACCAGCTTTCTAGTCCTTATAGACGAGAGCTGCTATGGTTCTTCGAATCTGTTGGCCCATCTAATATCTGAGACTCCGATGATCCGTCCATAGAAGAGTTATCTCTTTCGCCTACAGTACTCTTTTCAAGATATCCTCGCTCCGCGGCAGGAGATGCATCTCTATTCTGACCGGTAGAACCCCACAACTCCCTGGTCACTACCTGGATTGCACCTGCTATGGGTATGGCCATCAACGCCGCAAAGAATGCACCAGCAACAGATCCAACTATGTCTCCCAAGTCTGCACCAATAAGTACAGCCAACAGCACCCACAACGGGCTTATCCTAACTGTCTTGCTCATTACTATCGGATTCAATAGGTGGTTCTCTACCTCTTGATATACGATGAACACTACCAAAAGGACCACCGCAGCCAGTATGGAATGAAACGCGGCAATAATGATAACCGGTATGGCTGCCAAAAGCCCTCCTACTAGCGGGAGTAAATCCACAAGCCCCACCCACAGTGCCAGCAGGACAGCAAATGGTACACCAAGGATAAGCATTGACACCAGCATTACTACACCAGCCATCATAGAGGTCACTATGTTGCCAAACATGTAGCCTACTACCGCCCGTTCTACCTGAGCGCTGATCTGCCTCACTCTCTCCCTTTTATCGGTAGTCATAGAGGACAGTAGAGCACGTGCCATAGAAGGAGCTTCAAGCAGTAGAAGCAAGGTAAGCATAGCAATGGTCACTAGAAGAACGATAGCTGCCAGCGTAGCCTTACCTGCCTCAAGAGCAGGTGCAGAGAGCCCCTTAGCGGCATCTGCAATCTTTGGGACATTCTGCTTGACCCAAGTGGCCACATGATACTTAGCCACCAAGTGACCCAACCTGCCCTTACCGTGTTCGACCTGGTTCACTAATTTTGGCAGACCATCGGCAAAATGAGTAATAGCACCAACCAGCGGGTAGCCAAACAGGAATGCAAGGCCGAAAAAGACAAATATACCAAGCACAAACACCACTATCGAGGCTGTCGATCTTGACATCTTGAGCCTCTGCAGTAAGTGCACAAATGGATTGAGTAAGATCGCCAGGAACCCAGCGACCACTATCATAAGCAATATCTCTCGCAACTGGATGACCAGCCACCCCAAGATGACAGTACACACCACCACGGCATCTACCACCAGTATCGTCCTTATAGGTACAGAACGCGCCGCCGCGAAGTCCAGTAGCCGAGATGTCCTGGAACGAGTGACTTCACGATCTCCGTTGGTCGGAGTATTGCGGCTGTTTTCAGGCACATATAGATAGTACACCTACTCGCATACATGTAGGATGATTACGTGACCAATAATCGCCACCATAGACACAGGACAGGTCGGATGAAGTGGATAGTACGCCATATTCGCAGAGCCTTTATCCTCATGATACTTGCGCTGGTAATCGAGTACCTTGTATTGCCTCTTATACCAGGTATAAAAGCATCTCTTCATTCGATCGGACATGTCAATGTGGCGGTACTGTTGATAGGAGTAGCCCTGGAGGTGGGATCTCTTGCGGCATATGTGCAGCTTACCCATGAGATGCTTCCACGCCCAAGCCTGAAAAGGACATACCTGGCGAGAGTAGACCTATCTACACTAGCTCTTAGTCATGTCGTCCCTGGTGGAACAGCTCCAAGTGCAGGGCTAGGTTACCGCCTGCTTACTAATGAAGGCATCAGCCCGGCAAATGCAACATTTGCCCTTGGGATGCAGGGAGTAGGATCGGCACTGGTGCTGAACGCAATCTTCTGGATAGCACTTATAATCTCTATCCCTATCGATGGCTACCAGCCATTATACGGTATAGCTGCAGGTGCCGGGGTGGTGATGATCGCGCTCTTTGCAACAGTAGTGTTTATGCTGACCAAAGAGCAGGAGAGGCTACTGGTAACGGTAGGTAGAATATGCGAACATATACCACTGGTCAATGCGACTAAGGTAACCGATCTACTCAAAGATGTCGCGCACCGGCTTGTTACCCTAACAGCAGATCGCCAGTTGCTAAAGCGAGCTATAGTATGGGCCGCCGCAAACTGGATTCTTGATGCTGCCTCTCTATGGGTATTCATAGCTGCGTTCGGTACTATCCTCTCCCCCGTGGATCTGTTCGTTGCATACGGACTGGCCAATGTTCTGTCAGTAATCCCCGTAACTCCCGGTGGTCTGGGCATTATAGAGGGTGTCTTGATTCCTACCCTACATGGTTTTGGAGTCGCAAAGACCACCGCGATACTGGCTGTGCTAGGGTACCGACTAGTAAACTTCTGGCTACCTATACCTGTTGGAGGAGCAACCTACCTCTCGCTCAAAATACGTACTGAGGGCTGGCAGAAGGGAAGAATCGAATTCAAGAAATACAGCGAAAGCCATCCAGCTATAGAGCAAGCCAATACCCATAAGGATACAACATCAGGCAGTCTACCGGATGAAAGCGACCAAGCATATGAACCTCCCGATGATAAAATGCCTCAAACGTGAGCAGCCTCGGAATCGGTATCGTGCTCCCTGACAATTACTGTATGCAAAGTAGCTTCTCTGACCATTGAGGGACGATTACCCTCATCTGATATCCTGACCAACACCGCTATAAGTACGTAATTGGCCACCAGCGAAGAGCCTCCATAGGCTACAAACGGCAATGTAATACCGGTAAGTGGAAACAGCCTGGTAATTCCACCCATTATAAAAAAGGCTTGCAAAATCAGTATAGTTGTAAGCCCGGCAGACAACAGTTTGGAAAAATCCGACCGTGCTCGCTGTGCAGACTGAAGTCCGGCACCCAGAAAGAACAGGAATGCAACAACTATCACAGTCGTACCCAAAAGACCCATCTCTTCTCCTATGGCGCTGAAAATCATATCCGTGCTTGCAAACGGGATAAATCCGGGATGTCCCAATCCCAATCCGGTACCTATCAATCCACCCGTCCCCATACCGTATAGACCCTGCACGATCTGGTACCCGGTAGTCTGTGCATGGCTAAATGGATGCAACCATACAGACATTCTTTCTTGAACTTGTGGAAGTATGCGAATACCCACAAAAAATCCAACAGCAAAGATCCCAGTACCAAACAGAATCCAACGCCAGTGTCCTGTAGCAAGCCAGAACATGGCTATAAAAAAGGCAAAGAGCAGTACAGCAAAACCAACATCATGCTCTACAGCAAGTACCAGCATAGAAAATGCCCATGCAGCCAAGATAGGGCCAAGTGGAGCCGGTGACGGGATCAACCTGTTACCCACCCGTAATGTCGGTATCCTCAGCATCTCCTGCTTCTCACTGAAGTACGATGCAAAGAATATGCAAAGAAGGATCTTCGCACCCTCTATCGGTTGTCCGGTGATGGGACCCAAATGTATCCAGAGACGCTCCCCATATATGTTCTCCCCGATTACAGGCATGAGCGGGGATAGGATGAGTACCACTGCCAGCAGTAGCAACAGATAGCGATAGCGATCAAGATCCCGTGACCGCTTGACGAGATAAAGAGTTACGGCATACAGCACTATGCCTACAAACATCCACACAACCTGCTGCGTTGCCTCATGGGGATCCAGCCTGTCTATCATGACATAGCCGATACCACTGAGCAATGCAATCATAGGGAGGAACACCGGGCTGGAGTCAGGTGCAAGTATCCTATTTACTATATGTGCCATCAATGACAGGACTAGGGCAATAGCTACAAACAATGCTATGGAGCGTACAGGAAGTGAGCCAGATCCAGAAGTAGAGCCTGTTGAAGAGAGCAACAGTATATAGAGCGCTGTAGATATCAGGGTAGAGAGCACCAGCAATCCAAGCTCGGTACGTCTTCTTGGTTTGCGTCTTCTTGGTTTGCGGTCATTTTTGGATACTCGTTTGCCAGTACCATTGGAGGTTCCTAGACCTGCCGATCGCACTACAATGGTTTCTTCTTGCAGCATATCGTCGGAGGTACCCATTTTGACAGTGGTCTTGCGACTCATAGACCAACCTTTCCCCTCGTATAAGAGCCTTGTACATATTCTATCAACGAGTCACATACTCCCCACAGCTGAAGCCGGGAACTTGCTCTCGCTGAATGATCATTGGTACTCAACTACTGCCTCCCACATAGCATCCACCGGAGCTATAGCACCGCACCATTTGGATATCTGATGAGCAGCCTGATGTACCAGCATTCCCATGCCGTTCATCGCCCTTACTCCTCTCGCAGACGCGGCGATCATCAATGCTGTTTCTCGAGGGTGGTACAGCAAATCCACCAGCAATTGCCCAGGACGAAACAGATCCGGATCAAAAGGCATACTGCCGATACCATCCATACCGACCGGTGTGGCCTGGACAACCAGATCACTCTCCGTTATGTCATCTTTGATCCCCTCCCGTGCTGGGGAGCCAATAATTTGGACTGCAGCCTCGACAGCATCAGAACTGCGTCCAATAATCGCAATATCCGCCACTTCCTCTTGAGCAAGTGCATAAGCAACTGCGCGTGCAGCTCCACCTGTCCCATATACTGCACACCTCATGCCCTCCAGGCTACTTACCCCAACTTTCACAAGTGAATCTATAAACCCCGCGCCATCCGTAGAATCACCGACCACAGATGAATCTTGCAGCATAAGGCAATTGACAGACTTCAGGCGGTCGGCAGTAGGTGTAATGACATCCACCAACTCGGCGACTCTCGACTTAAGCGGCATAGTAACAGACATACCTGCTATACCAAGCGCATGCATACCGGCAATAGCGGCTTGGCAGTCATCGAGCTTAACGCGAAAGGCTACCGATACCCAATCGATTCCCATTGCATCGAAGGCGGCATTGTGAAGCAACGGCGATAGTGAGTGGTCTATAGGATCTCCTATGACCCCGACCACCCTGGACCGCGCCGATGGCCATACAGGGGAACTACGTGAGGACAAGAGCGACTCCATATGCAAAATTATAGGTCAGTATATGCCAGCATATCGAACACCTGGGTAATGACCTCCTTACCACAGCTATCCTTACCACAGTTCAAGCCAAGAGCTTGTGTTCGCCACATAGTCAATATCCGCTCGAGTACAGACACTACGAGATGCCATTCTCCTGGGCTATCTTCTCATTGGCAAGCTGCTGAGAAAATGTATCCGCAAATGCCTCCCTGCCGGATTGCGACACTACGACAAAGTACAGCCACGCTCCACTGGCTGGGTGTACGGTAGCATACAAAGCATCCATCGAAGGTATCGCTATTGGTGTAGGAGGAAGACCAGTATGCAAGTACGTATTATACGGTGACTGCACAGTGAGATCACTGTGCGTGACTGCTCCACTCAATCTACCCAATGCATAGAGCACAGTGGCATCCAACTGCAATTTCATCCCCTTATCCAAACGATTGTAGATTACACGTGCCACCTTCGACATGTTGACCTTGTAGACCCCTTCCCACTGCACCAGGGAAGCCACCGTAAGAGCTTGATAAGGAGTGATTCCCAAACTGGCTGCATCCCTGATCAACCCGACCTTCTGCATATCGCTCACCAATCTGGCGACCATCTGGGTTACCAACGTATCTAAGCTCTCTCCGGGCAAAAAAATGTATGTCCCTGCCCCAATCATACCTTCCGGAGCCAATAGCCCTGTAAGTAGCCCTGAAGGGGCTATCGCTCTGGCAATAGGGTTTGTAGAAATCGCATGCAACAATGCACTCTTAAATTGCTGTGCACTTACACCATCTACCTGGGTCACCTCTACGGTCACCTGATTCAAGGTGTCACCGGGCTGCACCTCTATAGAACCTACATTTGGACCTTTGTCAAGTCTGGACAGAATACGTGCAAAAGACTCGTCTTTGAAAAAACGGTACATACCGACCTGGATACCTGGAGTACCATGCAATACAAGATATATATGCATAGCAAGCGTATCCGTCACTACGCCATCTCGAGCCAGTGTATTGACCACATCATCGGCAGTCTCCCCACTGGATACACTTACCACAACGGGCTTACCTCCTGGACTTCCCGATGACATACTTTCATACCAGTTGACTGCAATGAATAGCGGAATAGCTATCGCTATGCATACTCCTGCCAACTCCAGGAGATGGCGTTTCGATATAAGACTGAACAACCTGCTGTAAGATCTGCCTGTCGATCTCTCTGCAAAATGCTTAGGTCTAGGTGTATGTAACTTCATCTATTACAAGACTTCATCCATGACTAGTAATCACTACTTGCTGTACCCATCTATTGGGAATCCTCGCTTATTGCTAGCCCATCACTAACCCTATCCGTGTCCCTATCCATTACGATTCCTGTCTAGCCAAGACTGTAACAATATTGAAGCTGCCACCTGATCAATAACTTCCTTCTTTTTTCTGCCTGGAGTACCACCTGAATTGAGAATTGCCAGAGAACTTGTAGAACTGAGTCTTTCATCGACCAATACGACATCTATACCATTAGGTGCACATAGCTTGGCAAGCAGACCTGCTTCGTAGCGTGCTGATTCTGCAGTGGCCCCTTCTGAACCATCCATATTTACCGGAAGCCCGACAACCACAAATGCCACTTGATACTCCAGTGCCAAGTCAACTATCTTTTTGTAAAACTCGTCATCGTTATCTCCCAAACGTCCATTACGGTACAACGTCATCAACGGAGTAGCTACTGACCCGGATGAATCCGACACAGCTATACCCACCCTACGCTCCCCCAGATCTATACCTATACTGCGCAGCGACTTACGTTGCACTATTTCCTACGAGTGCCAATGCTCTATTAATAAGCTCATCTATGGCAGCCACATCCTTTCCTCCAGCCATCGCCATCTGTGGACTGCCTCCACCACCGCCTTTGACAATACCAGCCAGTACTTTGATAATTTCACCAGCATTCTTGCTCCCATCGGTAGCTATGACAATAGCCACCTTCATGCCATCCGGAGAACCAGCCAGTATCGTCACTTTTACTCCCCTGTCACGTACCTTAATAGCCAGGTCTCTCAGGTCATCATTCGACAAACCGTCCACCCTGGCAACCACAGTACCCGCATCGGCACCCCGGGCCAGGTCAGAAGCCATAGTCTCCAAACTCTCCATTTTACGGCGTTCTAGTTCCTTGTCCGCATGCTGTTTCTGCTCCAACAGCCGCTCCACACCATGCAAAATCTGCTCTGGCTCTACATTAATTGCCCTGGCTGCTGACTCCACCAGTCGAGATCGCTCTATCAAGAAACGAGTGGAATCAAGTCCGGTAATAGCCTCCAAGCGCCTGGTATTAGAACCTATAGAAGACTCCGATACTACAAGAATAGGACCTATCTGACCGAGTGCCGCCACATGGGTACCACCACAAAGTTCCATAGAGTGCTCTCCGGCTTTGACTACACGCACTTCGTTACCATAGCGATCTCCAAAAAATGCCAATGCACCCATCGACTCAGCCTCTGCCCTATCAGTGACCATCGTAGAAACAGCTGAATCACTGACTACATCGGAATTGGCCATTTCCAGTATGCTCTCCAACTCTTCCGGCCTGATATGTGAATGGTGAGAGAAATCAAAACGGAGCCTGTCAGGAGCCACGAGTGACCCCTGCTGATGTACATGATCACCAAGTATCTGCCTCAAAGCAGCATGAAGCAGATGGGTAGCCGTGTGGTTACGACGCAGAGCTGTTCTCCTCTCGTGATCAACTCTTGCATATATCTCGTCACCCGGATGTATGAATATACCGGATTCGAACTGTATGGAATTATCTCCATACGAGTTACTTTCTGCACGCAGGTCAGCGGGTACTGCTACCCGATGAATAATGATCCCGCCAGGTGCCGATTGGGTATCCAACACTGTTACGAAAGGAGGAGGCTTTTGCGGCTGCTTATCTCTATCCACTGCAGCAGTCAACACAAATTGACCGGTATCGCCGAGTTGGCCACCACTCTCAGCATAGAACGGGGTCCTGTCAAGGATTACCTCATACTCTCCCGACTCACCTGTGGGCATAACGGCCAGTACCGTAGCACCTGACTCCTCTAGTTCATATCCCAAAAATTCGGTAGGTCCAGAGTCCTCCAAGACTTTGATGTATACATCATTATTACTGCTACCATGCCCCAAAGTCGCTTTCCCTGCGTTGAACGCTTGACGGGCTCGGGTCCTTTGAGCTTCCATCTCCTTTGTAAAACCCTCCATATCTATAGAGACTCCCTCCGAATCAGCTATTTCCGCAGTTAGCTCTATAGGAAAACCATATGTATCGTGCAATGTAAATGCACTATGGCCAGATATACCCCTCCCTGAAGATAATTCCTGCTCCAAGAGAGCATTACCTCTCTCGAGTGTACGCCTGAATGTAGTCTCCTCACGATCGATTACTTCAAGAATAGAATCACGAGAGGAATCTAGTCTAGGCACAGCAGACGACAACGAATCTATGGCCACCTCTCCAAGCTCTCTACATACTTGGTGCGTAGCACCCAACTGGAACGCACGTAGAACAGATCTTCTGATGACTCGTCTAAGCACATTCCCTCTACCTTCATTAGATGGAGTAACTCCATCGGCAATCAAACAGACCATGGCTCTCGCGTGATCAGCCATTACTCTGAGAGAGCGTGTCGACCGTTCATCCTTCCCGTAACGCACTCCAGTCAGTGATTGGGCACTGTCCAAGAGTGGTACAAAGAGGTCAGTCGCAAACATATTCTCCACCCCTTCGACGATAGGTAATATACGCTCCAACCCGGCACCAGTATCGATATTACGTCTGGGCAAATCCATTAGCTGCCCATCGGCAGTACGCTCCATACCCATGAATACCAGATTCCATATCTCAATATACCTATCGCCATCAGAACTTACAGGACCACCACTTTCGCCATACTTCTCTCCCCTGTCGAAATATATCTCAGAGCTGGGACCACACGGACCCGTATCGCCCATCTTCCAAAAATTGTCTTCACCCATACGTTGAATACGTTCAGGTCTTACACCGGCAATCTCCTTCCAGAGCTGCTCCGCCTCATCGTCGTCTTTGTACACGGTCACCCAAAGCCTCTCTGGGTCGATACCCAGCTCCTCGGTAACAAACTCCCAAGCATATCCTATGGCACCCTCTTTGAAATAGTCGCCAAAGCTAAAATTACCAAGCATTTCGAAAAAAGTGCAGTGTCTGGCAGTTGTACCCACCACCTCTATATCCAGAGTACGAAAGCATCTCTGCACCGTAGTAGCTCTGGACCAAGGTGGTTGCTCTATGCCCAGAAAGTAGGGCTTGAACTGGACCATACCTGCAATGGTAAACATGATCGTAGGGTCAGGCGGCACTAGACCAGCCGATGGCACCTCTACATGCCCCTTACCAACAAAAAATTCAATAAATTTGGAACGTAACCGTTCTGATCCAACCATTGATAAAGATACTAGCTGTTTAATAGCACCCTGTGTTTAGTGGTCTGTCCTGTACATAACCATGAGTCCCCACCAGCCAGATGATGCCCCTGGAGTAACGTGCTTCGCCATGCCTGTCCCGCAACGGTCCACCGGACTGTTGCGTATCCTGGACGCAGCTCCAGTTACGCCTTCCTCCTCGGCCTTGTCAGATGATACCCCTGACTTGCCGGATAACGTCACGATATTTACGGTAGAGACCACTAGTGGCCTGCGTCCAGTCGTGAAATCCTGCGTGAAATATCCTCCCACATCTCCATTTCTTTGACTTTGGCCTCCTCCTTACCTACTTGTGCAGCATCCTTAACTGCATTACCAGCACTGTGCAGAAGGGAACCCATCTGCCTACCTGTGCCCCTAACACCTGTAACAGCCATACCTGCTATACGATCCACCAGGCCAGCATCATCACCTGACGATGATCTTCCTGATATTGAGTTTAGACGGGTGGCCAGCCTGTGGCGAGCAAAAATTGTACCTACAGAACCGGCAACGGCACCATACACTATCCATCTCATCCTTTTGAGCATTACCGGTACTCCCCTAATACGTATCTCTGTGCAGCCTCTTGTATCGTTACAACGCAGGTCAGGGCTGATGATCCCGAGCACGAGACGGCCTCTTGTGTTGCTACGACCTCCTCTATTGTTGCCTTCTTCAACCTAACTGCATTATCCGAGATAGGTACATCCTTAAAAATGATTTTCGACATAGCCAACTATTTGTCCGAAGAGAATAACCGATCACTTGCCTTGCGAAATCCGGTAGCAAACGCAACAGTTTTCACAATAGGATTTGCAAACATTCTGTATGCAAATCGAGATGCAGAATCCACTGTGGCAGATACAGCCTCGGTAGCCTCTATTACATCTCCCACCCTCTCCAGTTCACTGGCCGCCTGCTGGGTAAGGATATTTGCATTTTTAATCATTGGCATACTCTCAC
>JAJZWK010000049.1 GCA_021846725.1 Actinomycetes bacterium
ATTATTCTGGACCAGGATGTATCCTGCGGAAAAGAGTCTCGCCATTGGAGCTAGAGCTTTCCAGTCGTAAGCGCCTTCCTGTATCGGGCTGTCTATCGCGTACATCATATCTGCTGTGGGTAGTGACCCCATGATGAGTTGTTCTCTTAGTACGAATTGGCAGGTGGATATGCCTGGATAGATAGTGTCTATAGTATCTCCGTATCTGTAGGCGGCAAAGTCCTCACCCGGCTCTACCAGTACGCGCTTTCCCTTGCAGTGAGAGTTCAGCCAGGATGCCGTCTTGTACTCGTAAGAAGGAAGGGGATGAGGTTGGGTATAGTGACTCGGGACAGTAGTACCATTCCATACTGCTGGGTTGGCAAGCGCTACGATGGTTGCACATATCAGTGCTGCCGCAATTCCTACAAAGTACCTGAAGCGAGAGAGTGCAGTGACTCCAAGGCCAAGAAGGATTGACGTACCCAGTATGACCATGGGAGTAGCCCTATCTGTGGAGCGTATGGCAAATCCTGCGGTGGTCCTGGTCATAAACAGTTTGAGTAGCTCTCCCACCAAAGATGGATGCATGTAGGGGTAGGTACCTACCGCAAAGATCATACCGAATGCGATCAAGAATGCGAAGTATGAACGGTATCGGAATGATATCCATATGGCTGAGACGAAAGCGAGTATGGGTACCGCAAAGCTGAACGCCAGGGTAGTCAGTTGCTGGGTCATTTCCGATGAGGTGATTACCCAAATTCCCAGCCTTCCGCTTCCGTAAAAATACCAATATCCAAGCCCCCTCAGTATCTCTGAGGCGAGAGACGTAGATGCTACAGCTGGGACGGTCTCTGTATATTTGAGGACGTTTATTCCATAGGCACCTTCTACGTACAGTCCAGCGGCCCACCACAGAGATAACAGTGTTGTCAGCAATCCTATTTTCCAGGTTGCCGACCATGCTTCTTTCCAAGTGTGCTCTCGGGTTACAGTCGTTTGAAAAATTATCCACAGTATCGGTGCCAGTCCCAGGTACAGTACGGCTGTTGCATTGATACCACTTATTGTTGCGACTACGATGGCAAAGAGTGCAGGGTAGCGCCAACTTCCTTTCTGTCCGCGGCCAGATGAAAGAGTCTTTTCTGTATAGGCAATCATAAATGGCAGTCCGGCCCAAGCCAGAGTGATGACCGATTCTCTACCGACGTATTGCAGGAAGTACGGTGAGATCATGTATGCAAATGCAGCTACCGGCCTTCCGGGACCTCGTATTCCCAGTACTTTGCACATATAAAGAACTCCAGCTCCTGCACCAAACAGTATGCTTCCTACCCAGAGACGCTCAGCAGCCCAGAGAGGTATACCGGCGAAGCGAGTTGCCAAGAAGAATGGTCCCATCGGAAATAGGTATCCTATTCGCTCATGTGTGACAGTGCCTGCTGCCATGTCCGGATACCACATGTACATAGACTGGAGCAGGTATCTACCGGGATCTAAGTACAGGTAGCTCTTTGTGTCTGATACTACTACCCCTGGACGCGAAGTAAGTTGGGGGATGTACGCTAGTAGAGCTATGACGAGATATTCAGCTAGTCTGGATATCTTTGGTAGTGTGTCGGATTTACTATGGCTGGCAGTCGTTATGAATGCAGGACGTTTCCTATGTGTTGTTCTTTTCGCATCATCTTCAGTGGTAGCTGTCGTCATAAATGCAAGATGCTCTTCATACCGATATCATACGGGTGCTTTGTTTTACTTTTGTATGGTTTTCATGCTTCATAAACATTGATTACTTTCAGCTATGTCTCTCGACTAGATTATTGTAGATGTTAGTGCTTATACGCAAAGTTTTGTTGGAGGCAGTCAGATGGCAGACTTGACCGGCGAGCGACCGTTGCCGGGGCGTACTCCGGACTCATTACTTGCTTTCCATGTGGCCGGATATCGAGAAATAAGATCAAGACTTGGGCCAGGACGGCTATTGGATGTAGGTTGTGGCGAGGGGTTTGCCTCCGCGGGGTTTGTAGCACCGGGACGTGAGGTGCTCGGTGTAGACTACGAGTATCACGCACTCAGCTCTGCTAAAAAGCGATACAGTGAATCAGGACTTCAGGTGGCTGTTATGGATGCCACAAAGCTGGCACTTCCGCGTGGCGGCTTTGATTGGGCATGCTCGTCCCATCTCATAGAGCATTTCCATGTTCCCGAGGATCACGTGTCGGAGGTAGCCAGAGTACTCAAGCCGTCCGGTACGGCATTTTTCATTACGCCCAATGAACCTGCTGATTTCGAGAATCCGTTCCACGTCCATCCCTTCAGGAAGGAGAGCTTTCAGGAGTTGTTGAACAGATACTTTTCGAGTGTGTGGGTCGGTGGGTTGGACGGGTCCAGTGTAGTGAAGGAGGATTTTGCACGGCGGCGTTCACGTGCGCGTAAATTACTGGCACTGGATGTGTTCGATATCCGCCGCAAGATACCCCAGTCATGGTACATAGCTGCATACGAGAAGATACTTCCACTGGCTTACAGGCTGGTTGCCAGGAGAGATGTTGGTGGATTGACAGGTATATCTGAGGATGACTTTTATGTTACCAATGAGATCGACGATACTACGCTTGCGTTGTTCGCTGTCGTGAGCAAACCTACCCATTATGAGTTTCACGGTACATGAGAGCTACTCTGGTTGTTGCGGGCTTGGGGGGAGGTATAGGTAGTGGCAAATCCACCGTATCTCAGGCACTTGGCGAGCGTGGTGCGATTACCATAGATGCTGATAAAATTGCCCGTGAGGTATGCCAGCCCGGTTTGCCTGCTTTTGATGCAATAGTCGATCGTTTCGGTCAAGAAGTGGTATCCAGTAGCGGTGAGTTGGACAGAGAGAGGTTGGCAGCCTTGGTATTTGGAGACGATAAAGCTCTGAGCGACCTGAATGCAATTACACATCCTGAGGTCGGCAAGGTGCTACTGGAACGGAGAGAAGCGTTGGATAGGACAGGGGGGATAGGCATTTTTGACATACCTCTGTTACAACCGTATCACAGGGAGTTGCTCAGGCTGGATAAGATGATCATAGTAGATTGTCCTCCCGAGATTGTCATTTCAAGAGTTGTGGAATCGAGAAATATGACCAGTGAAGATGTCGAATCGCGAATTGCAGCGCAAATGGATCGGGACAAGAGGCTTGCAATGGCTGATTTCGTAGTGGATAATTCCGGCTCTTGGGCACAGTTGAATGATGAGATAGAGAGGCTATGGGTATGGCTGAACAGTATAAAGTAGCTGGTCACTCTATAATAACGCTGGAGAGTTGTTTGATGAGAGTGTGCGGGTGTGACTGAGCGGTTTCAGGTAATCGGGCCATTTCATCCTGCTGGTGATCAACCGCAAGCTATTGAGGCGCTCTCGGAGGGGGTGAAGCAGGGCATCCGGTACCAGACCCTTCTTGGGGTTACCGGTAGTGGCAAGACCGCAACTATGGCCTGGGTCATCGAGTCTGTCCAGAGGCCGACCCTGATCATAGAGCCAAACAAGTCATTGGCGGCTCAACTCTCTTCCGAATTGAGAATGCTCATGCCCAACAACCGGGTCGAATATTTTGTATCGTATTATGACTACTATCAACCAGAAGCATACCTGCCTACCAGTGATATATATATCGAGAAAGATTCATCTTTGAATGAAGATATCGATCGGTTGCGCCATAGTGCAACTTCGGCGTTACTTTTGCGCAAAGACGTAGTAGTAGTTGCATCTGTCTCTTGTATCTACGGACTTGGATCTCCACACGAATATCGTGACAACATGATAGCTCTGTCAGTAGGTTCCAACGTCGATCAGCGTGAGCTGTTGCGTAGTTTTGTCAAGCTTCATTACAGACGTAATGACATAGACTTAAGTCGTGGTCGTTTTAGGGTACGCGGTGATATGATTGAGTTGCATCCATCCTATGAGGAATACGCCATACGAATAGAGTTGTTCGGCGACGAAGTGACGTCGATAAAGCAATTCGATAGCGTAACCGGCAAGGTTTTGGGCTCGCTCGACGACATCGTATTATTTCCTGCTACTCATTATGTTGCAGGTGAAGAACGCTTGAAAAAGGCTATAGCGTCTATCGAGATTGAACTTGGTGAGAGACTCAGATATCTAGAGGCGGAGGGGAAGCTGCTCGAGGCTCAGCGACTGAGAATGCGTACAGAACACGACTTGGAGATGCTGGCAGAGATAGGCACATGCAGCGGAGTGGAGAATTACAGTCGTCATCTGGATGGTAGAGAGGCCGGTGAGTCCCCCTATACGCTGCTGGACTATTTTCCGGAAGATATGCTGGTTGTAGTAGACGAGAGCCATGTAGCGATACCTCAGCTCCATGGCCAGTTCGTAGGCGACAGGTCGCGTAAGGTCACACTGGTAGAACACGGGTTCAGGCTTCCTTCTGCACTTGACAATAGACCGTTGACCTTTGATGAGTTCATTGCCAAGGTTCCCCAGATGATTTTCTTGTCGGCTACGCCCGGTCAATACGAATTAGAGGTTTCCGGAAGGGTGGTAGAGCAGGTGATAAGACCTACAGGACTTGTGGATCCGGAGGTTACCATACATCCTACTACCGGTCAGATCGATGACCTCTGCGAACGTCTTGCTGCTACGGTGGCGGCTTCTCAACGTGCACTGGTTACGACTCTTACCAAGAAGATGGCCGAACAACTGACGGAGTATCTCTCCGAAGCAGGTTTCAGGGTGCGTTATATGCATTCCGATATAGATACCATAGAGCGTATCGAGATAATAAGAGATCTACGTCTTGGAGAGTTTGACATCTTGGTCGGTATCAACCTTTTGAGAGAGGGTCTGGATCTTCCTGAGGTTGCATTTGTAGCTATTCTGGATGCAGACAAAGAGGGCTTTTTGCGTTCCGGGTCGTCGTTGATTCAGACTATTGGTCGTGCTGCACGTAATGTAGATGGTAAGGTGGTGTTGTATGCCGATACGATTACAGGTGCGATGCGCCAGGCTATCCAGGAGACGGAGCGAAGGCGATCCGTCCAGAAAGCTTACAACGAAGAACACGGAATCGATCCGGTTACCGTACACAAAGCGGTATCTGACATATTGGATTCGATACGTTCCACACAGGAACGCTCCGGGATGGAGGCAGAGTCAGGCAGAGGAATGCGCGGCAGGGTAGTACGTCAGGGAAGAGCGGCAAGAGGAGGCGGGGCGGTATTGGGCACCAAATCAGGTGGCACATCGGGCATAGATGAACCTGCATCCAAATCGGCTGCTCTTCAGGCCAGTGCCAGCGGTAAGGCTACTGCTCGAGTCGGCATTGGTGGTAAAGTCGGCACCGTCGCCATTCCGTTTGAATTGGAGGCCAGGCTGGAGCTTCTTGAACGGGAGATGCAACGTGCAGCGAGTGAGTTGAGATACGAGGAGGCAGCAGCTATTCGTGATGAGATATTCGAGATACACAGAGATATCGCGATGGAAATAGAGCGTACCAGCGAAGTTGGCACGATAGAAGATATTACCGCGGGTAACAGCCGTGGTTAGTGGCCTGTCCCGCAAATAACCATGGGTTCCCACCAGCCAGATGACGCCCCTGGAGTAACGTGCTTCGCCATGCCTGTCCCGCAACAGTCCACCGGACTGTTGCGTATCCTAGACGTAGCTCCAGCTACGCCTTCGTCCTCGGCCTTACCAGATGACACCCCTGACTTGCCGGATAACGTTACGCTATTTACGGGACAGGCCACTAGTCATGGAGGCGATAATCCGGTAACTATTACATTTTTGGGTGGACTCGGTGAAATAGGACGTAACTGCGCTTGTATTGAATCAGATGGTCGGATGGTCGTACTCGATTGCGGAATCATGTTCCCGGAGCCGGATATGCCTGGGATAGACCTTGTTTTGCCCAATTTTGACTACATATACGATAGGGCAGACTCAGTAGATGGGATCATTCTTACTCACGGTCATGAGGATCATACCGGTGGATTGCCCTACCTTTTGAGAGAGTTGAAAGCTCCTATATATGGTTCAGCTCTGACGTTGTCGTTGGCTGGCAGCAGGATCGAGGAGGCGGGACTTACTGGCAAGGTGCACTATAGAGTAGTACAGGATGGTGAGGTGGTCCAGATAGGGCCATTTCGTGTGGAGTTCATTCCGGTGACTCATTCTGTCCCGGATGGGTTTGCTACCGCATTCCATACGGATCAGGGGGTTATACTGCATACGGGAGATTTCAAATTGGATCTTTCCCCAGTCGACGATCGTTTTACCGATTTGGCGAGGATAGGGGAGTTGGCTAAGTCCAATGGGATCAGGCTTCTACTCTCCGATTCTACCAACGCCGACGAACCTGGCTATACCCGCTCGGAATCTGTAGTGGGAGAGGCCATAGACAGAATAATAGCCACCAATCCTGACAAACGTATCGTTGCAGCATGTTTTGCGAGTCACATTCATAGGATACAGCAGATAGCCAATGCTGCCATATATTCAGGACGGAAGATAGCCGCCTTGGGCAGGTCTATGGAGAAAAACATTGAGCTTGCCAGGAAACTGGGAATACTGGATCTTCCTGAAAATGCTCAGGTGCCTGCAGATTCCATTGGCGATATGGATCCAGGTAAGCTGTGTGTAGTATGTACAGGTTCGCAGGGTGAGCCGCTATCTGCACTTGCTTTGCTTGCTGCGGGAGATAACAAGACGATGAAATTGGGCGAGGATGATCTGGTAATAATAAGTGCGCACCCCATCCCAGGAAATGAGTGGGCTGTAGGCAAGGTAATAAACGGCCTTACTCGCAGAGGAGCAGAAGTGGTACATACCGGTATTGAAGAGGTACATGTAAGCGGACACGCGCGTCGTGATGAACTGCAGATGCTTCTCTCTATTGTAAGGCCGGAGTACTTTATTCCGGTCCACGGCGAACTGCGTCACTTGATGCGCCATGCCGAACTCGCCAGGCATACAGGTGTGGATGATTCAAAGGCGATCGTTTGCGAGGATGGTAATAGTTTGAGATTGGATAGTGCAGGTCTGCATAGAGTCGACGACGTGCAATCAGGTTTTCTCTTTGTGGATGGTACCGTGGGTGATGTAAGTCATGGTGTATTGCGTGACAGAAGGGTGTTGGCCGAGGAGGGCATGTTGGTAGTCATGGCAGTGGTGGATATACATACCGGAGAGGTGGTCGGTACTCCTGAGGTAGTGACCAGAGGCTGGGTACATGCCAAAGAGGCTGAGGATATATTGGAGGAGGCTGTCAATATCGTTCGTGACAGCCTGGAAAAGGCTATGGCTGACGGTGTAGAAGATGACGAGACTCTTCATCTGCAGGTACGTAGGGCATTGGGTAAATTCGT
Organism: Actinomycetes bacterium; assembly: GCA_021846725.1. Taxonomy (GTDB): domain Bacteria; phylum Actinomycetota; class Acidimicrobiia; order Acidimicrobiales; family JAMCPL01; genus JAMCPL01. Next base: position 7,359 of record JAJZWK010000049.1, read on the forward strand.
CAATGAGCGCACCAAGCGACGCCCTCTCATAGTACCCGTAGTAGTAGTTATGTGATCATAGTGGACATTAGCCTATCTGTCGTAAGTGCGATAGTTGCTCACGGAAGGGAATTGCGGTCGCGATCCGTTCAAGATAAGAGATTGGGATCTCTTTGTATTCAACACTTGTGAATTACATTAGTGTAAACTGGTGTTCGTATGTGCATGTTCCAGTTAGTACCTGAATGCCATGGCTACGGCATCTGTTAAGCATAAAACATCCAATAAGAACACCAGTAAGAGTACGGCCTCCAGAAGGGTAGGCGGTCGTAAGGCGACCGCGGTCAAATCAGGATCTGCCAAGAGAGTTTCCAGTAGCAATAGAAGTAGGAATAGAAGCAGTAAAAGTAACAACAGTAACAATAGCAATAGTAGCAATGCTTCTCGTGGTCGCCATAGCATAAGAGGGGGATCACGCAGTACGGCCAGTAAGGCAATCATAAGGGGTGCTTCCGCGGGTAGACTATCCAGAAAGGATACTCCCGCGGGTAGGGTCGATGCCACCAGAGCCGTAGATACTGCTTCAGTCGGTAGCCAAGTTGCTCATACTTCTGGTGACGCTCTGACCGGAAGTGCCGTTCCATCAAAGCGGTACAAGACAGATCTGATTGCCCTGGTACTTGGCCTTTGTGCTGTACTACTAGCAATATCGTTTTACGCTGGTTCTTTGGGTCCGGCCGGAGTGCTGTCAAGGCATTCTCTCGGCATGTTCATGGGAGTTACCCGGTTTGCCCTTCCCCCCCTCTTCCTGATCGTGGCAGTATATATTGTGTTGCCTGCACGTTTTCTAAACGGTCGGGTGGTAAGAGATTTACCCTGGCAAACTGGAGCATCTGTTGTCGTTCTGGGGTGTGTATCCGGACTTGCCGACATTGCCGGTGGACTTCCGGGCATCTCTGCCCATTCGGCCGGTAGCCTACTGAGTGCAGGTGGGTGGATAGGTGTAGGCATCGGGGGAGTGCTGGATGCAGGTATAGGAACAGCGGGAGCCGTTATTGTATTGACTGCGATCGGGTTGTTCTCCCTATTGGTTGTTACCGGCATTACCTTACGGCAAGTCTTTCGCTTTGTGGCGAGGATGGTTGTTGGTCTTTGGAATATTTTGCGACCCAAGGAGTCGTTTACCGTACTCGATCAGTCAGATAGTAGCCTGCCGATGGATTCTGTTGACGAATTTATGACAGGCGTACCAGGGTTTACCGAAGCTAATGGGCATGCTGGATTTGCTGATTCTACGCATGATGTTGAAGAGTTGCACACTGTGAATAGTGATGGATCAGAGGCGGACATCAAGTTTCATCGAGATGAGCACTCAGATAATTTTGGGGACGTACTGTATGGTGATGAAGATTCTACAGTTCATGATTCAGGCGTGTCAGATATAGTGAGCATGAATGCTGAACATACGGGTAAAGCCGAGGTGGGTAGTCATGTCGGAATTGCAACTGGAGCGGGCGTACATGATGATAGAAATGAGAAGAGGGCAGGAGCGAAAGAGACGACCGAGGTAGACGATCATATCAATGGGGAAGATGAAAGATATACGGCAGGTATACAGCAAAAGATATTCAGCCCTACCGGTCAGGGGGCATGGAAGTTGCCGCCTATTCAGTTGCTGTCACGTTCAGTCAAAGTTGCTGTCGACAGGCGCGATATAGAGAACATAGGCCGTGCCCTTGTCGGTGCATTGGCTACCCATGGGGTAGAGACACGACTTTCCGGATTTACGGTAGGTCCTACGGTTACGAGGTATGAACTGGAGTTGGGTCCGGGTGTAAAGGTGGCAAAAGTTACCAGCCTTTCCAAAGATATTGCCTATGCAATGGCATCTCCTGATGTACGCATCCTTGCTCCGATACCCGGTAAGTCGGCCATAGGCATAGAAGTGCCCAACCGGGAGAGGGAATTGATCACGCTGGGTGACCTGCTCTCTACCAAAGAGGCCAAAGCCGCAAGGCACCCACTGAGTATACCGCTGGGCAGGGACATATCGGGGAAGAGTATAATGACCAACTTAGCAGACATGCCTCATCTGCTTATATCTGGTGCAACCGGCTCAGGAAAGTCCTCCTTTATAAACTCAATGATCACTGGAATACTACTCAACGCTACTCCAGACCAGGTCAGGCTCATTCTTATAGATCCCAAACGGGTGGAGCTAGGTCCATATAAGGGTCTTCCTCACCTCCTTACTGAAGTGGTTGTAGACCCGCGTAAGGCAGCTAACGCGCTTGCATGGGCAGTAGATGAAATGGACAGGAGATATAGGCTACTGGCAGAGGTTGGTGCACGTGATATTGCGAGCTATAACGAGACCGTAAGCACATTGTATTCTGAACCTGTTGACCTGGATGACGAGCAGTCGAAAGATGACATAGACATAGCAAAGGATGACAAGCGGTCGAAGGATGGACAGGCAGGAGTAGCACCTGTTGAGGAAGAAGATGTTTTGGCAGAGGATAGTGAGGTAGGAGATCGTGGCTTAGAGAATAGTGAGGTAGGAGACCGTGAAACGGAGGACGTCTACAGAGGGGCTCTTGGAGCAGGAAGTGCAGGGGAGATGGATTGTGAGTTTGTCCATCCTCAGCATAGAAGGGATACCGATGAGGAGGTTATCGATGAGGAGCTGCCCAACTCCCAGTTGGAGCAGTTGCCTTATATAGTGGTGGTTGTCGATGAGTTGAATGATCTGATGATGGTAGCGGCTCGAGATGTCGAAGAGTCGGTTTGTCGTATAGCTCAAATGGCAAGGGCAGTAGGCATACATCTCGTACTTGCAACTCAGCGTCCGTCTGTAGATGTCATTACTGGTGTAATCAAGGCCAATATACCGTCACGCCTGGCTTTTGCGGTCTCTTCGTTGGCTGATAGCCGTGTCATTCTGGATCAACCAGGAGCGGAACGGTTGATCGGTAAGGGGGATATGTTGATGTTGACAGCCTCTTCATCGGTTCCCAGGCGTATCCAGGGAGCGTGGGTAGATACTCATGAGGTGCATAGTATAGTTGCCTACTGGAAGCGCCAGGGGTCGTCACGGCATGAGATCGACCTAGGTGATGCCGGCACTTCAGTGGTATCGTCATCATCTTCGCAGGATGATGACGATCTGGTCGATGCCGCTCTTGAACTGGTAGTGAATGCCCAGCTTGGTTCTACCTCCATGTTGCAGCGCAAGCTCAAAGTGGGTTTTGCCAGAGCCGGTAGGCTTATGGATATTCTCGAACGTAAAGGAGTTGTCGGTCCATCCGAGGGTTCAAAGGCACGTGCCGTACTCATGACCCCTGAAGAGCTATCTGAGATGAGAGCACACCAGCATGGCTTCTCATGATGCACTTTGATGCAGGTGTAATGTGGGGTGGTAAGATATCACAGATCGATTCACCGGACAGATCTTTAGGTAAGTCAGGAAGAAGCTTTGTATAAGCCAGGAAGAAATGACAGAAAAGACGGCATATCTCATCCTGTATTTGCCTATATGTACTCACGCTTTGCTCCCGGTGCCGAGAGGCTGGGGGCAGCTCACCACCGAGACGAGTTGCTCTCTGGAATAAGTGGAAGGGTACTTGAAGTGGGGGCAGGTAGTGGGC
>JAJZWK010000050.1:0-8026 GCA_021846725.1 Actinomycetes bacterium
TACTACCCGTCAGCTTCTCGAAGCTGGAATGCATTTTGGGCACCAGACCAGGCGGTGGAATCCGAAGATGGCTAGATACATCTATGGTGAGAAGAAGGGTATCTATGTAATAGACGTTAAAAAGACGCTGGAAGGCATTGATAAAGCTTACAGCTTTATCAGGGATCTTGTAGCCAAGGGTGGGGTAGTATTGTTCGTGGGTACCAAGAAACAGGCCCAAGAGCCAATCGCTGCTTATGCCAAAGCATGTGGAATGCCCTATGTGAACGAACGCTGGTTGGGTGGTATGCTGACAAATTTCTCTACCATATCGGCCAGGGTCCGCAAATTGCAAGAATACGAAGATATGGATGCTGCTGGCGACTTCGATGCTATGCCCAAGAAGGAAGCGCTTCAGTACAGGCGTGAGTTGGAGAAGTTCAGGAGGAACCTTGGAGGTATAAGGACACTCGAGCGTATTCCGGATGCAGTGTTCATCATTGATACGTCCAAAGAGCATATTGCAGTTGCAGAGGCAAACAAGTTGCATATACCGGTTGTAGCTGTGGTGGACACCAATTGTGACCCTGATCAAATTGATTACATCATACCCGGCAATGATGATGCTATACGTGCAAGTATGCTGGTATGTCGTGCCATGGCCGAAGCAGTGGCGGAGGGCAGGTATATGCGTGAAAATAATCTGTATCTCCCGGATAACTCTACTAGTGATCAGTCTGGATTCCTAGTGGCTGCTCAAGGATATATTGCCAGCAGTGATGTAGCAGGTAGCGCAAATATGGATGGAGTAGGCGGTGCAGAAGAGGGTGCTGGTGCATCAGATGGAGTAGGCGGTGCTGAAGGTGCTGAGGGTGCTGGTGCATCAGATGGAGTAGGCGGTACTGAAGGTGCAGAAGAGGGCACAGAAGAGGGTGCTGGTGCAGCAGAAATAGACATGGCGGGCGATACAAATATATAACGGTAATTTGGATAATAACATAGATGATGAAACGAGGTAATTGAATTGAGTAATAATTTCACAGCTCAAGATGTTCAGCGATTGCGGCAACTTACTGGTGCTGGAATGCTCGACGCCAAACATGCGCTTGAGAACTGTGGGGGTGATATGGAGGAGGCCAAGCAATGGTTGCGAGTTAAGGGTCTTGCCGGTGCAGCAAAACTAGAAGGCAGGGAGGCGGGGCAAGGTGCTGTGTCGCTTGTAATAAAGAATGGAGTGGCTGCGGCAGTCGAATTACGGTGTGAAACCGACTTTGTGGCAAAGGCCCCTCAATTCGTAACCGCCGTCGAACAGCTTGCAAATACGCTGGCTATAGAGGGTGAGCATGCCTTAGAAGGACAGGAGGAGACAATAGACGAATTGCGTACCTCCTTCAGGGAGAATATATCTCTGGGTAGGACACTTAGGATTGAGGCAGGACATGGCAATGTAATTGGAGGTTACTTGCACACCCAGACTGGTAGGGGCATAAACGCTGTTGTAGTCGAGTTGTCCGGAGGAACCGAGGAACTTGCACACGACATAGCTGTCCACATAGCCTTTACTAAGCCCAAATATATATCTCGCAGTGAAGTACCTACTGAGGATGTAGAGGCAGAGAGGGCAACATTGCTCGAGATATCAAGAAATGAGGGTAAGCCTGAGTCCGCACTCGAAAAGATAGTAGAGGGCAGACTTAATGGCTTCTTCAAGGACAATTGCCTGGAAGAGCAGCCCTATGTGCGTGACGAGAAGGTGACAATAGCCAAGCTGCTCGATCAGGCGAAAGTTGTCAGGTTTTCTCAGATAGTCGTAGGTTAGTTGTATGTTGGTGAGACTGAATCATAAGGTGATGTGCCTGATACGATGAGTGGTGATTACTCACAACGTCAGCTACTCAAGATTTCAGGAGAGGCACTTGTTTCTGCCAGTTGTTCTGACACCATAGATGCTGCGGTACTCGCTCAGATGGCTGAGGATATAGCTGGAGTAGTCTCTGACCTCGGTATCGAATTGGGCATAGTAGTAGGTGGAGGAAACATATGGAGGGGTGACCGTGGGGCAGGAAAGGGGATAGAAAGGTCGTCGTCGGATGCTATGGGGATGCTTGCCACGGTGATCAACGCTCTTGCTCTGCAAGATGCCATAGAACGTGCCGGTCAACCTACTCGCGTAATGACAGCCGTTCAGATGGCGCAGGTAGCTGAGCCTTATATTCGAAGGCGTGCCATACGACACCTCGAGAAGGGGAGGGTTATCATATTGGCAGGAGGTATGGGTAATCCCTACTTTACTACAGATACGTCAGCTGCTTTACGTGCCGCTGAAATAGGGGCTGACATTCTTCTAAAGGGTACTCATTCTGGTGTAGACGGAGTATACTCTGCTGACCCCAGAGAAGATCCCTCTGCCGTTAGGTATGCACGTTTGTCCTTTATGGACCTACTCAACAGGGATCTGAGAGTGATGGATATGACAGCTGTTACTTTTTGCAAGGACAACAACCTACCCGTGCTGGTATTCGAAGTCAGCTTGCCCGGTAATTTGCGTAAGGCTCTTTCAGGTGAAGAGATAGGTACCCTTGTAAAGTGAGTTGTATGAGTGTCCTTCGGATGGTTAAATTGTTCCGTCAGTCGTGCAATCATTCTCAGAGACAGCTACGCTTGAAACTATGAACGAAGAAATTATAGATGTAGCCATTGAAGAGGCTAAAGAAAAGATGAGCAAGGCGGTAGGGCATGTCAAGTCTGAGCTTGGTGGCATTAGAACTGGTCGGGCTGCTCCAGGGCTGGTCGAAACCATAAAAGTCCAAATGTATGGAGCAGAGGTTGAATTACGCCAGCTGGCTTCCATATCCGTACCTGAGTCCAAGATGCTGGTAATATCTCCCTATGATAAGGGGTCTATAGAAGCTATCGAGAAGGCCATTCAAAGCTCTGGATTGGGTGTTACCCCCAATTCTGATGGTCAGGTAATCAGGCTGTCGTTTCCTCCGCTTACCGAGGACAGGAGGAAAGATCTGGTAAAACTGGTCAAGCAGAAGGCAGAGGATGGCAGGGTAGCTGTACGCAATCTTCGCCGTCAAGCCAGGCATGAGTTGGAAGCGCTCGAACATGGTAGTGAGATATCTTCGGATGAACTGGAGAGGGCAGAGCGTGAAATGGAGAAAGCGACCCATAGTGCAATTGGTGAAATAGATGCCCTACTGGCTCACAAAGAGACTGAGTTGATGGAAGTATAGTAGTGGACGATGCTGTTCATGAGGAGTCAAATCCTACCCAGCAGGTGAAGATCACCGGTGCCATGCTTGCTACAGAGGCAAGTAAGGTGGAGGCCCGTTCAAAGCAGGGTCATGATGGGGATGGAAAGCAGGAGGAGCGGGTACAGGGGGAAGCAGATACGCATGAGGAATCGCCAGCCAATGGCGAGTCATCAGGTGAAGGCGATGGAAATGATCTACGGTTGCCTGCATGGACGGATCCACCTACTGGTGTCGTACCTGCTGTACTGCGTGAAATAGCCAGGGAGAGTGGCGATACGGATGAAGAGGTAGCCATGCTGGAAGAGGGAGCGCTCCACGCTCCGTCGTGGCGAGAACATGCTCACGAGTGGGAGGCACTTGATGTAGACGTAGAGGTGCTCTTTGGTGAAGAGATGGAAGTAGGTGAGGCTGGTTCTGTTGCGAGTAGCTCCGTGGAAGAATCTGCCGAAAGTTCTGTCCAAGAATCTGCCGAAGTGTCACTCGAAGAGAGCGTCGAAGAGAGTGGGGCAATACATGACGACAGCAGGGAAGATACTCATCGTCGACTTATCGGAAGTGGGCGGAAGGACTCAGGTCGTAATCTCGTTGTTGCGATAGCAAGTGGTCTGGCCATAGGAGGACTGGCACTACTCTCGTTTTACTTAGGTCCTCTTACTACTGTGATATTCTGCTCAGTGCTGGTGATTCTTGCATCCATGGAATGTTATGCTACTTTACGAAGAGCACATAGGCATCCGGTCACGTTGATAGGATTGCTGGGCTCTCTGGCTGCTATGATTGCGTCGTATAATGCTGGTCTGCCCGGACTGGCTGTAGCCATGAGTGCGACTTTTGTAGCTGTAGGTATATGGCTTGTGTTTATGCCTCGTGCCAGGGTAAGGCCGGTTACCCGTGCTAGTTCTACCATATTTGGTTTCCTGTGGATAGGTATGCTTGGTTCCTATTCCGCCCTTCTGGTGAACCCGGCCACCTTTCCTCATCGCCATGGGATAGCATTCTTGCTGGGAGCTATTATAGCTACGGTGGCTTCCGATATCGGTGCATATGCCCTAGGTAGCTTGTATGGGCATCATAAGATGGCACCTGTCATCAGTCCCAATAAGAGTTGGGAGGGGTTGGCAGGAGCTGCAGTTGCTTCAGTGGGGGTCTCTGCCGGTATTTTGCCATTGATCTCGCCGTGGACTCTATCAAGTGCTATCCTGCTTGGTGTGGTCGTTGCTGTGGTGTCTCCTCTGGGGGATCTTATGGAATCAATGATCAAGAGGGAATTGGGCGTGAAGGATATGGGGTCCATGCTACCTGGACACGGAGGTATACTCGATCGTATAGACGGCCTGCTGTTTGTATTGCCTGCCACCTTCTTTCTGGTAAGCATCATCAAGATCTGAGTCGGTGCCTGGATATCATAGCGAAAATAGGTAAGTATATTTACATGGCATCTCCATTGGACAAAGTGCCGAACAATGAGTCTAACGATGTACTCAGTACGGTGGCAAGTAAGACACCTAAAAAAATAGCCATTATGGGCTCTACCGGTTCTATAGGCAAACAGGCCATAGATGTAGTGAAGAGTAGCGAAGGCAGATTTAAAGTGGTGGCCATGTCGGCCTATAGCGATTGGAAGACATTGGCTGCCCAGGCACACGAACTGCACCCCGAATTGGTCGTAATAGGTGATCGAGATGCGGCTTCCTACCTAGCGCAGGAGTTACCACAGGGGACATCTATGGAGGTAGGTGCATCTGGGTTGATAGATGCCGTCATGGCAGGCGATGTGGTACTTAATGCTGTAGTCGGGTTTGCCGGCTTACAGATTACGATTGCAGCTCTTCAAGAGGGTAAGCGCTTGGCACTCGCCAACAAGGAGTCTTTGGTTGCCGGAGGAGACCTGGTCAGCAGCATTTTGAGCAGAGGGATAGGAGAGATAATACCGGTGGATTCCGAACATTGCGCAATTCAGCAATGCATGAGGGCATCGGCAGGTACTGGTGAGGTATCCAGGCTGATTATTACATCTTCAGGCGGCCCCTTCAGGGGATTTACTTCGGAGCAGCTTTCTGATGTAACTGTTGCACAGGCCCTGAACCATCCAAACTGGGTTATGGGGTCAAAGATAACCGTGGATTCCTCTACTCTTATGAACAAGGGACTTGAAGTAATCGAAGCCCATGTATTGTTTGGCATGGATTACGACAAGATAGAGGTAGTAATTCATCCGCAGTCTATAGTGCACTCGATGGTGGAGTTCGTAGACGGTGCTACGATGGCGCAAATGTCGAATCCAGATATGAGGTTGCCTATAGGATATGCACTTGGCTATCCGGAGAGGATGCCCATTGCATACGGTAAGCTCGATTGGAGAGTATTGAGTAGGCTGGATTTCGATTTGCCTGACAGGGAATTATTCCGTTGTCTTGCTATAGCAGAAGAGGCAGGAAGACTTGGTAGGTCATATCCTGTATGGTTGAACGCCGCAAACGAGGTAGCAGTGGAGCTGTTTCTCAAAGGCGCTCTGTCTTGGTGCTCTATAGCAGATGTAGTGGGGAGAGCAGTAGAGTCTTGTGAGGGGAGGAAGATGGATACCGTAGAAGAGGTAGAGCATGAGGATGAGCTTGCTCGCCAGGAAGCCAGAAGAATCATTGATCATTTGGCCAGCTGAGCACCCAGGCCGGTTGATTATGTGCGAAAATAGTTAAGTATGGATGAGGAGATCCGAACTTCCAGATATTCACTTATAGAGCTGGCAATAGCCTTGGCTGTTATTATTGCTGGCTCGATATATTTCCACGGAGGCTATGTGCTCCTTGTCGTCGTTGCTATAGTCTTAATGGTTATGCTTCACGAACTGGGGCACTTCATCGCCGCAAAACTCAGTGGCATGAAAGTCACGGAGTACTTTTTCGGTTTCGGCCCCAAGCTATGGTCGATCAAACGTGGCGAAACCACCTATGGCATCAAGGCGCTACCGCTGGGTGGATATGTCAAGATTATCGGCATGACCAACATGGAAGAGGTGCCGGAAGAGGACGAACAGCGTGCGTACAGGTCAAAGCCGTTTCATAGCCGTTTTGCGGTAGGTATAGCCGGATCGACCATGCACGGAATAATGGCGTTTATCATGCTATGGGCATTGGTGGTCTTTATTGGGGTGCCTGGTAATCATGGGGCCGAGATAAGTAGCCTCGTACCTGTGTCGAAGGGTTATGATCCGGCATATCAAGCGGGTATGCGCGCAGGTGATATCATAACGTCGGCAAACGGCCATAAGATTACCGACTTTACCCAGCTAGCCAGTATAATCGAATCAAACTCTGGTCGCAAGGTCACCCTGATGGCTGAGCGTAACGGAGTGACAAGAGCATACTCTGTGGTACCAGCACCCGTACGGGTGAATGGGCACATAGAGGGGCGTATCGGAGTACTTATTACTACCCCTACGGTCAGGTCTGGAGTGTTTGGTGGGGTGGTGTCTGCCGGTGAAGACTTTTCACGGGTGGTCTCGCTGAGCGTAGGTGCAATGGCTCATATATTCTCTATCCACGGGATTGCATCCTATTTCCATGACCTTACAAGCTCTAAGGCGGCATCCAAGGCAGCAAAGACCGGCAACCGTCCGGAGTCAATATATGGTGCAGTGGTGACCGCCGCACAGGCGGCCAAGGCAGGGATAGGCGATCTACTCATAGTGCTTATATCCATAAACATATTTGTTGGCATAATAAACCTCTTTCCGATGCTGCCATTGGACGGTGGCCATGTCGTGATAGCTATCTATGAGAGGATACGCAGCCGAAAGGGTAGGCCATACCATGCTGATATCAAGAAGCTACTTCCAGCTACCTATGTCGTACTCAGCCTCTTGGTAATACTCTTCGTAACGTCATTTTATCTTGATATCGCTCATCCGGTAGTGAATCCGTTTAGTTGAAAGGTGGTGAGTTCATGAGGAATGATGACAAATTACTTCCGGTCCGTAAAAGGACCAGGCAGATCCAGGTTGGTAATGTCGCTATAGGTGGTGATGCTCCTATATCGGTGCAGTCCATGACAACTACCAAGACTGCAGATGTAGAGGCCACTTTGGCTCAGATATATGAGTTGGCTGGTGCTGGAGCAGATATAGTCAGATGCACGTGTAATGAAGAGCAAGCTGCCGTGGGGCTGGCCAAGATAGTGCCACGCTCTCCGGTTCCCATTATCGCCGATGTACATTTTCACTATGAAATGGCTCTGGCAGCAATTGAAGCTGGGGTGAACGGTCTCCGGTTGAATCCAGGGAATCTCAGAAAACCAGAAGAGATCAAGCTGGTAGCACGTGAGGCAAAAGATCATGCAATTCCAATTCGTATCGGGGTCAATGCCGGTTCACTCCATCCGGATCTACTTAAACGTTACGGTAAGCCGACTCCAGAGGCATTGGTGGAGTCTGCTCGTATTGAACTTGATATGTTTCATGAGGTGGACTTTGAGGACGTGAAGATCTCTGTCAAAGCATCAAACGTTATGCTTATGATCAATGCCTATCGTCTGGCATCCGAGAAGTTTGACAATCCGTTGCACCTGGGAGTTACTGAAGCAGGGCCCCTTCCTTCTGGCATGATAAAGACTACGGCAGGTATAGCTACGTTACTGGCTGAAGGAATAGGTGACACTATACGTTACTCTCTTACTGCCGATCCGGTAGAAGAGGCTAAGGCTGGGCGTATCTTACTTGAATCAATGGGTCTTAGAAAGAGGAAGAGTGTAGATCTTATAGCTTGCCCGTCGTGCGGAAGAGCAGAAATAGA
>JAJZWK010000050.1:8036-10891 GCA_021846725.1 Actinomycetes bacterium
AAATAGACGTCATAGCAATTGCCAAGGCGGCAGAGGCAGAACTTGCCAGACGCTCCATTCCATTGCAGGTTGCCGTGATGGGTTGTGTAGTGAATGGCCCCGGTGAAGCGAGAGGAGCTGATTTGGGTATAGCTGCTGGCAAACATCGTGGTCACCTGTTTATCAGGGGTAAGATTGTCAGGGTGGTACCGGAAGATCAGATGGTGGAGGCGCTTGTCGACGAAGCAGAAAAGTTAATGGCTGAGGGAGTTGAGGCTAGGCTGGCTGCTGCCGACGCAGAAGCAGCGCTTCTTGCCGAGCAAGACTCAAGAGCAGCCCGGTCCTACTGAGGTAATTACAAGCATCTGTGCTACTACTGTCTCTGTAACTGTTTTCGCCGGTGAACATATAGACATGCTTGTTATGTCATTTCCGTTGATCTGCTCGGTCACGTTTAGAGGAGCGGTATTCGGCCATGGAGCATGATCAGCCACTTGGGGTGCGATATCATTCCACCAGGTGGGATCGGCGCTGTAATGTGCTGCTGCATGCATTGCAGCAAAGTACAGTTCGATTCCGAGATTCGATGCATCAAGAGGTACTGGTGATTGCTTGATGCTGATAGATGGGTTGCCCTGTATACGCAATTGACCAAGGAGTACTTCATTGTCTTGAAGCGTAACTCCGGTGGCTGCGAGGCTGGGTGGAAGGGCAAGGAACGGCATTTCCGGCGATACTGCCGACTGGCTTTTTGTGGGTAGAGAGGGAGCAGGTGATATAGAAACGGGAGGCGCTGTTCGTGTGGTGCCGACATATTCGGCAATTACTACATAACGATCGGGAGTATACCAGAGCGCATTCGTAGGATAGCAGGTTACTAACATTACGGTGCCCTTAGGGTAGGTGGGTAGAGGCTGACCAGGATGGCGTATTAGGCTCTTGACTACCTTGTAGGTAGTGGTAGAGCATGGTTGGCGCCATAGTATGGTGTCACCGGCTGATAGATGATTGATATTGGAGAACCAGGATACGTCATGTGCCAGGAATATGCTGGTTTTGTTCGGTGCTGGCCAACTGGTAGAGGTATCATGTCCGACGGCAACGGCAAGTGTATCATTCGAGCTACCGTGTTGTACCGGTGCAATCAGATGGATGCTCGGGGCTTCAAGTAGCCCCGCGACATCAAGTAGCCCCGCGGTGCCAGGATTTTTGCCATCTTTAGTATTTGTAGTGGCAGAAAGAGTGCCGGTTGTGCCAGTGGATGTCGTACATACCTGTCTGGCAACGGTTGGCGAAGCAGCTACCTGATGTATCATGTATTGTTCATGCTTGATCAAATGGGCACCCACCGTAGCCGAGCGATGATTCCACCATAGAGGATATACTACTCCGGCTGCTGCTACGACGATAAGCAACACACCTGTAACACGAAAAAGCACCGTCCATACAGAACGATGCTTTTTCGCCAAATGCAACCCCTTAGAATTACGTTTTACATGTAACTCCTGCGTAACAGAAGACCTCCAATATCAATAATTAGCTTTGACGTGCATGTGCAACTCTATGCTTGCGCCTCATGCCCATGCCAAGCAACAAACTTATACCGGCAAGTGCAGCCAACCCATCAAGTAGCCACCATGTCCATCCCGACCACGGCTTACCTGTAGAGGTAGTTGGAGTGGAAGCTGTCGGTGTTGTGGTGGTCGAGGTGGGAGTAGTCGAGGTGGGAGTGGTCGATGTAGACGGTGTCGTAGTAGTGGTCGTTCCGGATGGGCTCCCGGCCACTGCAGTCGGGTGTGCCGGGGTCATGGTGAACGGCAACGATGTAACTACTGTGGCTGTACCGGTGCTGGGTACGCTTCCCAACAAGCCACTGATGGTTGGACACGCGCTTGCCACCTCTTGCTTGAATGTTGCGATGTTGACAGAGGTGGTTCCTGATATGGTGCCGCTTCCATTGGTTTCAGTTCCACTCAGGCCGGTGACTGTAAATGGCAGCGCGCAATTTGTCAAGGCAATGGGTGAAGTGGTATTAAGCACGATGTTAGTGGGTAGGGTCAGATTACTGATTGCTCCGGTAGAGGAGTTGAAGTCAGCCGTGCCAGTGGCCACCAGCTTCAATGTCCCGGTACCCTGGATCTGTATTCCCATAAGGGTAGGATTGCTTACCGGGGCGAAGTAAGCGCCGCTCACGGGGAAACCTATCTGCCCATTGGTATAGTAGGTGCCGTTCATATATCCGCTCAAGCCGGACAGTGGAACCTTCAGGGTACCCAGCGTAACCGTGATCGTTCCATTCGTGAAAGTCAAACATGTCGATCCTGCCGTTGTTGGACACGATGATGACTGGGCAAATGCAGGTCCCGCACTTACAGCAGAGAGGATTAACGCCATAGCGGAGGTTGCAACGGCCAGAAGTACCATGCTGATACTTCTGAGTGTCCTATACCTACCTATTCTTAGGTGGCTACCCGCCAAAGTTCGTAGTTTCGATGACTCTCTATTATGCTTATATGAAGAGCCAACGCTCTCACTCTGCGTGTAGTCGGTATCCTTTATCATTCTGCGATCCCCTTTCGGTTTTATGATCTTCTATTACAGGTAAGTAATTATATCACGATTTGACTATGAAGTCAAGTAGAAATATTTCAGGATACCTTAAATCTAAAAAATCGTGTGGTGTGACCATGCAGTGTCAGTCCATGTATTATATAGTTGCACAATTATAGCACTGCTTTGCACGGGCGCTTAGCTCAGTTGGTTAGAGCGCAGCCTTCACACGGCTGAGGTCGGAGGTTCGAGTCCTCTAGCGCCCACCAGTAAATGCCCAGGTCAGCGGGTATTTTTATCATGACCGGTTGATTTGGTTAGATGTC
>JAJZWK010000051.1 GCA_021846725.1 Actinomycetes bacterium
AGGAGGATAGAGTTCAAAGTGAGTAATCTCTCCTCCATCCGTGATTTCCAACACGGTGCTAGAGGAACACAGTGACAGTTCGTCCATCCCGTCATCACCGTGGACTACCATAGCCCGCTCACATCCTTTTCTGGAAAGCACCTGACCTACCTTCTGGAGCACATCGGGGGAGGGTACACCGACCAGCTGGCGTACATGAAGAGCAGGATTGGCCAACGGTCCCAAGAGGTTGAACACGGTAGGGATGCCAAGCTCTTTACGTACAGGTGCTGCATATCGCATTGCGGGATGGAATACAGGAGCAAAACAGAAGCCCATACCCACTTCATCTATACACTTGGATACGCCTTCTGCACCCAAGTCTATAGTAACCCCAAGCTCTTCAAGCAGATCAGCAGATCCAGTCAACGAGGATGCAGATCTGCCTCCATGCTTGCATACTTTAGCACCAGCTCCTGCCGCTATGAATGCCACAATGGTGGAGATATTGATTGTTCCAAGGCCGTCTCCACCGGTACCACATGTATCCAGCACTGTATATCCGGGGTCGACCCTTTCAGCGACATCAAGCATAGCACGCACAAAGCCAGCCATCTCGTCTACGGTCTCCCCCTTACTCTTTAGAGCAATCAGCAGTGCAGCTATCTGAGATGGTGATGCGCTCCCACTAAGTACCCAACTCATTACTGCATAAGCTTCCGCCTCTTCTAGGTCAGCATCACCAGTGATTTTATTCAGGACATCAGGGAAATGACCCGTGTCGAACATCGAAGGAGAACCAACCGACTCTACGTTCATATTTATTTTTTATTTTCTGCTCATGCCGACTTGCGTCTTTGACGGATAATTCTCCTGCGTTCACGTTCACTGGCGCCTCCCCATATACCGTAACGTTCACGATTAGCCAGTGCATGCTCAAGGCATGCCTCTCGAACCGGGCACTGTTCGCAGACAGACTTAGCCGACAGAATGTCCTCTTCTGGACATTCTGGATCAGGATAGAAGATCATAGTATTCATACCACGGCAAGCAGCCTGCTTGCGCCATGTAAGACTGGCCTGTACGGTCATTTCAACATCACTTTTCAATCACCCTAATATAATTTATAACACTACAAACTTGCTGGATAAAGCCTACGATAAGATCAATGACTCTTACTTGCATAGATTGTTCTATGCACAGACATCACATGTTTTACGCATACAATCCCAACAATGATATTATCGCGCACATCACTCTGTCTGTCCAGTGCGGATGATGATAAATATGTGCTATAATTCCGCTGACTGTTCGACTTGCCATAATCGCCCGGCTGGACAAAGCCGCACAGATACGTAATCCACATCCACTCCCTTCGTATCAATACTGCCGGCTGGACAAAGCCGCACAGATACGGCAAGGTAGTTATATGAAAGATACCCACGATAGCGAGACAGAAGGATCAAATCCTCTCATATCGACCGATGATTTTCCAGGCGGTCCCAGTCAGGCAGAGCTTGCCGAAGCTGTACGTCAACTAATCGATATTACGGTAAGACCACAGCGAGATTCAACTCAATATCATCGCCTACTCACATTGATACAGTCAGCACTAGACAACTCAGCCGGATTACTGAAGGATGGATACTCCAATGATACCGCATTGACCGAGGAGGCCACACTCATTAACAGGACATCTACCGGTGAACGACCAAGGAACCCCCTTGACTATGTCCCACTAAGTCCTATTATGGGTACCTGTAATCCATTGGCACCACCCGTAAAGGCCACCATCTTAAGTAACGGTGAGATTACGGGTACAGTATGGATGGGCAGTGCGTATCAAGGTCCTCCGGGGTGTGTACACGGTGGAGTCATAGCCGCAATATTTGATGAACTCCTAGGACTTGCCAACTTCGCGACAATGACACCTGCCATGACCGGTACACTGAAAATTCGCTACCGGAAGCCTACTCCGCTCTGGAAAACGCTGGATTTGTCCGCAAAAGTAACAGAAAAGGGCAGTAAAAAAAGCATAGCTATAGGCACTATCAGTTGTGACGGAGAGTTGACCGCTCAAGCAGAGGGAATATTCATCGCTCTCGGCCCCGATAGACTGAAAGAACTCAGTGAATCAGCCAGTCGACGGGAATCACAACGCCCGGCACAAGGTAATAGCCACTAAACCATACCATCCTCACTAATGTGAATGGCCATCCAGATCGCTCAACAATTCTTCGACCATTGCGCCGGTCAATAAGGTGCTGGCTTTATAGGCAGGATGATCAATCGCCAATGCCACAGCTGATACCGTAACCGATGCATTATCGCCCCCACTTTCACTCCTACTCTCACTCCTACTCTCACTCCCATTTTCGTCTGCACTCTCGCCACCCTCACTCCCATTGTTGCCCCCACTTTCGCCACCCTCGCTACCACTACCACTTGCGTCACCACTTTCACCACTACCACCCCCACTCTCACCAGGTAGCTCGTGGTGCTCCATGGTGCGGCTTATTGTCCCGTCCCCGTTCTCCTGCAAGGCACTGTTATGCGAGGTACTGTTTTGCAAAGCGCTATCTTGCAAAGCGCTATCTTGCAGGGCTGCTACATCTCGAGCATCCAGGGGAAATCGAATATAGTGGACGCTGGATGTGACATCACTTCTGGTAAGCATATCTGCGTGCTCCTCTTCTGGCTCGCACGATACTACCCGATTACCAATACGCAATTGCACTGCCCTTTCAATCCCTATCAACCTTGGAAGCCACTCTCTCATAGACGCTTCATCGGTAAATTCTAAGAACAGAGTCGCAGATAGCTCACTATCTCCCGGTATGAGAGGATTGTACGCATTGAGCTCTTCTTGCACTCTGGCATCGTCAATCATTCTCTCAGCTCTTACCATCTCCTGAATTTGGAATTTTACCGTATCCCTATTTTCGAACACTACGGTAATAAAGTCGCCAATGGTGATTCTCCGGTTTCGTTTACGCTCTATAATCCAGGAGCGGTAATCATCCCGTCGCCTCTCGTATTCACGCAAATCCCATATATCGTTTATTGATAGTCTATCCATCTTACTTGTTATTACCTTCCACGTTCTGCCCCGCTGTCATTGGCGCGTCACTGGTTCCCATCTCGTCTCCCGACCAACACCCCAGCTCCTTCGTGCTATACCCGACCACTGTCATTGGCGCGTCACTATATTCAATTAGGGCGTATACCGTAAGTTCTGGCTACTATCTGTATAGGATGCATAGGACGTAGGCCGGTCTCCTCCAGGATGGCATAGTTTGCCAGATGGCAATCTCCACACACTTCCTTGGATGCTGCATCTTCTATGGCCATTTTCATAGGTTGTGCAACTTTTTTTGCAAGTGCATAATTATGCGACTTGTATCCCCATGTTCCGTCTATACCAGCACACTTATTCACCAGTTTGACGTTAAAGCCAATAGCTGCAAGTAGATCACGCGCCTTGAGTCCTATGCCTTGAGCCTGAGTATGACATGATACGTGATAAATTACTTCAGCTCCATCCCCACTCAATCGAGGGAATATACCTTCAAAAGTGCTCTTAGCATTCTTGCGTAGTCCAAGTAAGTACTCCATAGGATCGCGTATGGAATCTGCAACTATCTTTGCATCAGGGCTGTCCAGTAATGCTGGGTAATCCTTGCGCATGACATACGCACAGGTAGCCTGCGGAACGACAATCGTGGTACCATTCATTGCACTATCTCTAAGAGCCTCTATATTCTTAGTAGCCGCCTTACGGAACTGATCAATATGTCCGGAATGCAGCCATGGAGCGCCACAACACTGCGTACCAGCAGGAAGAGTACAGGAAATACCTGCATACTCAAAGACACCTACCAAATCCTTCCCAATCTCCGGATCCATATACTCTACGAAGCATGTCGGGAATAGTGCTACCGAACCTGCAAGACCGCTCACGTCCCTCTCTCTCACCCCCTCCCTTATCACGTTCTCCTCTTCAGCGTTTCCTTCTCCCGTACTTTCCCCTCCCGTACTTCCCCTCACTACGTTCTCATCTTTTACTCCCTCCCTTCCAAGGCTCCCCTCTGCTCCAACTTGCCCAATCGGGAGTATCTGTTCCTCTCTTATTCCCTCCCTTCCAGTACTCCCCTCTGCCATACTTTTGGCTATACTTTGGCTAATCACGTGGTCTCTTCTGAACCAAGTAGAGAACCTCCTCTTGGCATAAGGTGGCAATAACCGTTGCGATGCAATACCCGATGCCCCTTGCATCACTTTGCGCAAGATACCTCCCCTTGCTCCCACAACGGGATTGATCAAATCTGAAAACGCCGTTGCAACTCTACCAGAAACGTCTGTCCGCGACATTATAGAATCAGCTAAACGTACCTTCAGAGGAGGAGGGCTACTGGTTCTCTTCTGGATGGCGGCTCGCAACATCAACTTTGGAAAATCAAGCAACCACTCATGTGGAGGTACATACGGACAACGTAATGCACAGAGTTTGCACTGGTAGCATTCTTCGATCACTCTGTCCTTTTCATCCGATCTCAACTCGCCAACGCGTCCGTCACGTGCATCTATGGAGTTGAACAAATCAGTAAACGATGGGCATAAGTTGAAACAAACTCTACACCCATTACAGATATCGAATACCCTGCCAATCTCCCGACTAACATCATCTTCATCGGTATATAAAAGATCATCGGGATTGTAAGTAACGCTCATTTTTAGACCTCGCTATATTCTGGGAGCCATATCCTGTAGCATACATGATCCTGTAGCATACGACATAAACCGATGGGTTGGAGAAGCCGGCCACACGGGGAGGGATCCAGTGGCCGGCACAATCTACCTGAGCACGGGGGGACGACTCAGGCGATCGACTCCAACCCATCTTTAAATTTAGCAGCATGGCTCCGCTCTGCGCGCGCAAGGGTCTCAAACCACTCCCCAATTTCTTCAAAACCTTCTTCACGAGCGGTTTTAGCGAATCCTGGATACATCTCTGTATACTCATAGGTCTCACCTTCTATGGCAGAACCCAGATTATCGGCAGTAGTACCGACTGCGTGACCGGTGACAGGATCGCCCACCTCGCTCAAATAGTCAAAATGACCAAAGGCGTGGCCTGTCTCTCCTTCACCGACCGAACGGAATAACGCAGCTACTTCAGGATACCCTTCCACGTCTGCCTTACGTGCAAAGTACATATACCTGCGGTTTGCCTGGCTCTCACCTGCAAAAGCCTCTTTCAGGTTGCTTTCTGTCTTGGATCCTTTTAAAGATGCCATATTTAACTTACCTCCTTTGTCTCTTTGTTGGTATATTTTCTTTTTACACCTGGTTGATGAGGTCTACCTCTGTAATGCTGTAAATTGGCAGTACGCTGGTAACCGGTACCGGAAGACCTGCCATCCATACAATCTTGACATACTCCCCGAAAGACGACCTCCGAAGAGTCTACCTGAAACCCTTGCTTCAGCTCCTCAGGAAGATTCAACGGCCCCATATCAATATAGAGATCGCTTACCTTTCCGCATGATCTACATACAAGATGATGGTGTGGAACATCCACGTTTGGATCGTACCTCAACATCCCCGTTCCCAGATCTAAAGAGTCCAACTCGCCCATATCGACCAATTCTGCAAGGGTTCTGTAAACTGTCTGCATAGAAAGCGAGTTCATCTCTCTGACGGCTTCACGGTAAACCTCTTCGGCAGAAGGATGCGTGGAACGTCCCTGTAAAATCTTGAATATATGCTGACGCTGAGGAGTGATGCGGTATCCGTTCTGCTTAAATAATTTTACCAGACCGGGCATATCCTTCATGGACAAACCTTCTTCCTATAGACGGCAAATGCGCTTCCAACTGCCGTACTCCAGCAATGCAACGAGCAATCCGATGCAATCACTCCACTGGTTGGCGTAGTTACTACTAGTTCAACGGATACTGACATGACCGCTCCATTGGATATCGAAAAGCATACATTGCAATAAAAATTATAGCACTAGTATCCTTAATAATACTCATTCTCAAGTAATATTTATACACATTTGTTATATTCACCGTACGGTGAACGCAAGTCAAGCCGTTCCTTGCCGTTCCTTGCCAACCATTCCTTCCAACCACTCCCTGCCATTCCCCTTGCCTGCTAGATATCCGATTGAAAGCCTCCAACCATTCTCTCCAATCCAGCACAACAACTATTATTTCCACCCAATGTGACTTGACCATCTCACGACCTATCCTCCCTCAACCCACCTCAATCCAGCACAACAACTATTATTTCCACCCAATGTGACTTAATCGACTACTAAAGAGTAATATAGTAACGGCTGCTACAGGTACCCAGATACAAACGTTAAAGTATAAGGATATGGGAGTGATATCAGTTGCTACCCAAAGTAAACCAGAGTGAAAAGGAAACTGAAAGAGATGGCCTCTATAAAAGATCACCAATTTGAACGCGAATCGGCTCTTATCAGATTGCAGACTGAATCATTCGATCTCTTGATAATAGGAGGAGGTATCACAGGAGCTGGCGTAGCACTGGATGCGGCTTCAAGAGGTCTCAAGGTGGCTTTGATAGAACGAAACGACTTCGCGTCTGGCACGTCATCCAAGTCATCCAAGCTCGTCCACGGTGGATTGCGCTACCTGCAACACGGTGATGTGTCGTTGGTGTACGAAGCACTGTATGAACGCCAAAGACTTCTCCGCAATGCACCGCACCTTGTAAAGCCACTCCCGTTTGTAATTCCAGTTTTTACCTCGAAACGTGCCGCTTTAGCAAAATCAGCTACTGCTGCCATCTCCAGCGCATTGTGGATGTACGATCTCACCGGAGGGGTGCGTATAGGGAAATTTCACTCACGGCTATCATCTGATGCTGTACACAGTTACCTGCCATCGCTGAACGCAAACCGTATTAGCAGTGGATTCTTATATTACGATGCAAGTGCTGATGACGCTAGGCTTACTTTAGAGGTGCTGGAGACTGCTGTATTGCGTTATGGAGCCATTGCTGCAAACTACACCGAAGCCATAGGGATGAACCATGACACATCGGGGAACATTACTTCGGTGACAGTTCGATCACGTATCTTTGATCATGCTTATTATACCGACCCTACGCCTTCCGTAGCTCCACATACCCTTACCGGGAACGGCACCCCTCCGGCTACCACTGCCAAGGCCAACAGCTCTCCAGACACCACTGCCAAGCCCGGCACCCCAGACACCTCCACCAAGAGAACCCCCTCAGCTACCCTCGTTAACGAGCAAAAAAATGACCAAATAGAATTTGAAATACGTGCCAAGGTGATCATAAATGCTACCGGTGCATGGGTGGATGCTATACAATCGCTGGACTCCAACCACCACCAACATACGGTCCGCCCGGCAAAAGGGATACACATCTCCTTCGATACTTCAAAGCTCCCACTAAAGGCTGCAGGTGTACTACCGGTAAAGAGCGATAGACGAAATATCTTTATAATACCGTGGGAAGATGCTCCATATGCCTATGTCGGAACGACCGACACTGATTGGGATGGCTCCATTGATGACCCCCAATGTACACCGGATGACATAACCTATCTACTGGACGCGATAAACCACTACCTGAATACACCCCTACACAGTACGGACATCACAGCAACTTGGGCAGGAGTACGTCCTCTGCTGAACAAAGAACACCACAACAGCAAACAGGCTCGTACTGCCGATCTGTCCAGACATCATAGCGTAGTCGACTCAGGTAGTGGGCTGATTACAGTCACTGGAGGTAAATTAACTACTTACAGAAAAATGGCAAAAGATGCCGTAGACAAGGCAATATCCCACCTGCATAACACTAATGCTGTAACGCAACGATCATATACCAAGAACATACGTATCATCGGCTCTGAAGACCCATCGGCATTGCAAGAATTGCACCAAGATACTACTCAAGCTCTATTGGGGCTGTCTCCTGAGACAACAACCCACCTTATCAACAGGTATGGCACCAATGCACCGGCGCTCATTGATCTGGCTACCAGCTACCCCGGATCTCTGGAACCTATCGTGCCACAGATGCCTTATCTGATTATAGAAGCAATCTGGGCAGTACAAAAAGAGATGGCATGCACCGTAGAAGATATACTGGCACGTAGGATGAGAATGTCGTTTATGGATACCGCTGCGACCAGGCAAGCCGCCGCCACAATGAGCAATATATTGGCAGCAGCATGGAATCGAGATCTCGCTGATGTTCAAAGAGACGTTGAGCTATTTATACGTTCGCTTGATGATCAGAATGTATCGCTATGAGTCGGGAAGTACCAATCGAACTCACCAAGGCAACAAACAGCAGCCTGCCGACGAGCAGGTTTGAACTGCCCATCATCACACTTGATGCTGCTGTCTTGAAACGGTTGGAGGAATCATGCAGCACGGTACTAACCGATGATACCTCTTGCATCGATGCATCTCGTGACTGGTGGCCTATATCGATTAAATGGGCAATAGGTGGATCCGTACCAGCACTGCCTACCGTAGTGGCGCGACCCGCCAGCACCGAAGAGGTAGCCAAGGTAGTCGCAATATGCAGTGAATTTCACATTCCTGTCACTACTTCGGCCGGAAGATCTGGGGTATGCGGCGGTGCTATACCACTTTTTGGCGGAATAGCTCTCGACATGACGGATATGGCTGGGATAAGCGACATAGACGATACTTCACTGACCGTTAGAGCAGCCGCAGGAACCTTCGGACCGCCACTAGAAGAAGAACTGCGGGCCAACGGATTCACCCTTGGGCATTGGCCACAATCTTTTGACATATCAACATTGGGGGGATGGCTGGCTTGCAGATCTGCTGGTCAGTATTCTACACGTTACGGAAAAATTGAGGACATGGCAAGGGGACTTGAGGTAGTCATGGCTGACTCCACGGTAATCCATACAGGATTTGATGCCCCAAGGGCTGCGACTGGTCCGGATCTAAGTCAACTCTTCCTCGGTTCTGAAGGCACTCTCGGCGTAATCACAGAAGCCAGGCTCTCCATTCGTCCGCTTCCCGAATCGTCTGACCGACGTACCTGGATATTCAGCAATTTCTATGATGGGCTAGAGGCATGCAGAATGATTCTAAGGCGAGGCGCTACACCTGCAGTCATGAGGCTGTACGACACCCAAGAATCTACCCTACATTTCGAGACAGGCACTGGTTGTGTGCTAATCGTATATGACGAGGCAGACCCAGGGCTACTCTCCTGGACATTGCAGGTAGTGGATGAGGAATGTGCTGCCCGGCACGCCTCACTTGGCGACAATGACCTGGTAGAGAAGTGGTTCAATAAACGAAACGACGTATCTGTGCTGGCACCACTTTACAAATCAGGCATCATAGTCGATACGATAGAGATTGCAGCATCCTGGAAGAATCTCCCAGAACTATATAAAAGCTGCATGAGTTCCTTGCAGTCACTACCCGAAACACTCTATGCTTCAGCACACCTGTCACATAGCTACAATGATGGCGCATGCATGTATATGACATTTGCAGGTCAGCCTACCGATGCAGGTCAGCCTACTGATAGTCAGGAAGCTCATGGACAAAATCCTTCCGAGTTGTACTACAATGCCGCATGGCGCCGTACAATGGAATCAGTAATGAGCACAGGTGGCAGCATTAGCCATCACCATGGAATAGGAGTACAACGAGCTCCTTATCTTCGCACAGCTCTCGGTCCGGCATGGCCGATACTGGAAAGTATAAAAAACTCCCTTGATCCAAAGGGAATCCTCAATCCTGGTAAACTTGGGTTTTCAAGTTATATCTGCGGCACCCCTTGGCCGTAGCTGCAAAAATCGTCAAGCGAAAAACACCAGTCATCTAGAACTCCACTAAGTATAGATAACCATTACAGGTAGAGATGAGGCAATCTCCATTCACATCATACCGATAGGTACTCCTCTCATTCATTCGCTCGACACCGCGGTGTCGAACAGAGCGAAGCAGACCTCAGGATGGGATCAAGGTGCCACGTAGGCGAAGACGGGAAAGCCATTATACCAAGACGAGAAGGAGGGAAGGAACGGTCCGTTAATAATGACTCCATATTCGCCGTTGTTACCGGGACCCGCATCGCCCTCTATCGTGTCGACGAAACCGTCGGGCCAGACTTGGGCGACTATCCCCATATGTACAGCCGTGTCGACCGTCTGTGGACCCGTACCGTAAAGGATGGCATCTCCCGGCTGCGGGAACGACGAGGGGGCAAGCTCGTTTCCATTGCTCACTCCCCAATTGTAGACGCTGCCGACAAAAGAGTAGCGCGGAATCTGGATGCCTGCCTGCTCCCACACCGATGTAGCGAAAAGAACGCACCACGGCTCACAAGGTCCGTACGGATTGCAAAATGTACCCGGCTGGCTGGCCGGGGCAACCTTACCAGCCGCATCCTGCACGATCGCCTCACCAAGACTGCTGGCGGTCATACCGCCTGGCGGGGGGAAAGTCGTCCTTATCCCCTCCGGACTGAGCAGCCAGTACCCGAGCCCACCTCCGGAGAGTGCCATCCCGGAAGTGGGAACATCCGGCACTGTTCCACCTAGCGACCCCTGGTAGACTGCATCACCAAAGGTATAGACAGAACCGTTAGCGCCTGCGAGGTAATATCCCTTGCCGTCTGGCGTAACCGCCATAGAGACGATGGGAGCG
>JAJZWK010000052.1 GCA_021846725.1 Actinomycetes bacterium
ACAACTCAGGCAATGTAAACTTTGCTGTAGACGTATCTGGTTACTACACCGATGGTTCAAGTAGCAGCCAGACGGGTTCACTATTCAATCCAGTCACTCCAGCTAGGATACTTGATACCAGGTGCAGTCAGTCACCCCAGCCGAGCTACTGTTCATCTGAGAACCTGCCAACTGCGAATGCCACTTTGCCAGCAATAGCTGGAGGCAAGTCAATTGCCGTTCAGGTGACAGGCATCGACAGTATACCGAGCAGCGCAACAGCAGTTGTCGGCAATTTGACTGCAACTGGTAGCACCGGTGGTGGATACCTGACGGTATATGCAGGCAGTACTGCACCCACTACATCGGATGTAAACTTCGCTCCTGGAACCACAGATGCCAATATGGTCATATCAGAGCTGAATTCATCAGGTCAGGTGAACATAGCAAATGGTGGTAGAAGTGGCAGTGTTGGCGTGCTTGTTGATGTTTCAGGATACTTTATACCTGCTCCGCCTCCTGCACCAACGGTGACCTCTATATCTCCGACCTCGGGTCCAACAGCTGGTGGAACCTCGGTTACCATCACAGGCACCAACTTCACCTCGGGTGCAACTGTTGAGTTTGGATCCACAGCTGCAACAAGTGTGACCTACACGTCATCTACCTCTTTGACTGCCACCTCACCTGCAGAGTCTGCAGGCACAGTGGATATCACGGTCACCACTGCTGGTGGCACCTCAGCTACCTCATCTGCCGACCAGTTCACCTATATGACAACTTATATCACCAACATTTCTCCGACTACAGCTTCTGTGCTCTCAGACGTTACTCTGACGGGTGACGGATTCGGATCCAGTCCAGGATATGTCAAACTTATTGAGCAGACCTATGGTACCAGTTGGGGTGCACCAGGAGATGGAGCCTATTTCCATGTTGTAAGCTGGAGCAATACTCAGGTGGTGTTCCAAGTACCGAGTGATAGCGGATGGTGGGACAACGCAAGCTGGATACCATATAGCGGCGACTCCATGGCGGTTACAATTACCTCATCGAACAGCACTACCTCGAACACAGTGAATTTTACAATCGGTTCTCCGACTCTATACAGCTATACAACTGTATCGACTGCAGATGAGTATCAGGGTCCTGGTGATAATTTCACTGCCGAAGGCAGCATTGCCTCAAATACCACTGTGGATCTCATCTGCCAGGGCACCGGACAGGCAGTGTCTGACAGTTCCTCACCTTCCGGCACAAACGACGTTTGGGACCTGACTTCAGCTGCTACATGGATATCTGATACGACGGTGAACACGCCAAACGCAAATGAGTTTAGTCCACCTATTCCGCAGTGTACTGGCTTTATAGCGAATCCATATCCACAGAATGACACAGGATACGATATATCGTGGCCACAGTGTGGCAGCAGTTACCCTCCGACCCCCTATACGGTCAATATAGTGGGAGTAGACGCTTCTCCTGGCAATTGGAATTCCTGCCTGTCATCGGAGGCAACCTGGGACACCTCATCCTCAAGTCCGCTCGAAACTTACATTGTTCCAGCTTCGGGTACCAGTTCTACGCCAACTGGTATCGGTATTTGTGCAGGTAATGAATACTGCCGCTATGGATACGAGACTGCTCAATCTGCATACCAGTATGCAACCTCAATATTGGGATCGAGTACTCCATCTACATGGCTAGTGGATGTGGAAAACTACGATATCGGCTCAACTCCTGCCTGGCAAAGTTGTAGTAGTAGTGATACAACTGCTTGTAGTGACAATATCCAGACCATACAGGGTAACCTCGACTTCTTTGTCTACAATTCCATGTATGTAGGGTTGTACTCCAGTCCATCTGAATGGTCCAGTATTACCAATAACTGGTCAACACTTAATGGACAGTTTTATGTGGTGGGCAATTGGCTGGCCTACTATTTGCAAAGTAGCGGCAATACTGCACCTTCTAGTTGCTCGACCAGCGTTAACAGTAACTACGTTCCATTCAGTGGAGGTCCACTCTGGTTGCTTCAATATGGTCCTACTGGCGGTTCCAGCGGGGACTCGTGGGACGGAGATATCTCCTGTTATACCAATTAGTCGACACAGAGTAGTCAGAAAAGTTGTCGTCTTGGGTATTGTTCTTGCTGGTATCCAAGGAACTGCTGTTACATACCCAATTGGTTAATCGGCTCAGTATGTGGTAACTATAGATTATGCCTCATTTTGAACCTTTCAGTGGATTACGCTATACACCTTCCATACCTTTAGACGTTGTTATATGCCCTCCATATGACATCATCAGTCCTGATCAACGCGAAATCTATGCCAACCGAAGCAGCGCAAATGCCATACATGTCGAACTTCCTTCAGAAGATGACAACTATTCAAACCGTTATGAGCATGCTGAATCCGTGTGGCGTGAATGGATAGACAATGGGACAATTTTGCATGATCCGCTCCCTTCCTTGTATGCATACAAGATGACCCCATCTAACGGACGTTCCACTGCAGGTATAGTGGGGGCACTCAGGCTGGAAGAGCCTGGTGACGGTATTCTGCCGCATGAAGAAACTATTTCAAAAGATAAGACAGATCGTCTGGAACTTCTCAGACATTGCAAGGCCAACATATCACCTATATGGGGGCTTTCGTTGGCCTCTGGTCTTGCTTCTCTCTACGCCGACCTACTTGCAACTGTCCCTACTGCCGTTGCAGTCGACTCTGATGGTGTAGTTCACGAGCTTTGGGTCATCTCAGATGCTGTGGTAGTAGACAGAATATGTGAGGTAATGGGTAGCAGTCCTATCGTGATTGCCGACGGGCATCATCGCTTTGAGACAGCACTGGCATATGCCGGTGAAGCAGCCGATCCTAGTCCTCTGGGCGTAGGTGAGGGGTCTGGGTTGGTCATGGCATTTGTTGTAGAGCTTTCTGATGAACAGATGACAGTGATGCCTATACACAGACTTGTCAAGTTATCCTCAGCTAACCCTGTATCGCAGACAGATATTGTCGACGCGTTCAAGACCTTTTTTGAAGTGTTACCGCTTGGGTCGGATGATAGTGGGTCAGATAAGAGTTGGTCAAATGACCATGAGTTAGATGATGGTAGGTCGCTTACCTCGTCATTCAGCCAAGGGCGCATGGAAGGGCGCATGGTTCTGATATTGCACGGTCAAATGTTTGAGCTGATTCGCAGGGATCAAGACAATGAGATGGTGGTTGATTCGTCAATTGTCAGGCAGGCGTTATCGACACTGGATATACCAGATGGCGATGTGTCATATACCAGCGAACTAGATGCAGCAGTTGAAAGTGTCAGTGCAGGTAAGGCTGACTTTGCAATTCTGATGAGGTCTGTTACGGTGTCGCAGATTGCAGCCTATGCCCATGAAAAAAAACGGATGCCACCCAAGAGCACGTACTTCTGGCCTAAGCCTCGCACTGGCATGGTGTTCCGTTCTCTTTACTGATAGACTACTATATAATTGTGGAGGCATGGAGCGAACGCGTATCGGCTGTTACGATTGGTGACAGTTCAGGTCATGTATTAGACGGCGATGGAAGCGGTCATCACGTTAGCGATGATCCATACGCTTTTACAATGGCAGTTGCAGAATCGCTGAGAGCTACCATATCCAAAGTTCTCTTGGGCTCCGACCATGCTGTGCTGGCTGCCATACTTGCCATGCTCAGTGGGTCCAATCTATTGATAGAAGACATACCCGGTGTGGGTAAGACCTTACTTGCAAAAGCGATGGCATTGTCTGTACAGGCAACCCATAGTAGGGTACAGGGTCATCCTGATCTACTTCCTTCAGATATTACTGGTGTATCTGTATATATGCCAGATAAGGGGCAATGGCAGATACATTCTGGTCCGCTTTTTGCAAATATAGTTCTTTTCGATGAGTTGAACAGGACACCTCCCAGAACTCAGGCTGCACTACTGGAAGCTATGGCCGAGAAGCATGTTACTATAGATGGTCAGACAGTTCCATTGCCATCCCCTCATCTGGTCGTTGCAACCCAGAATCCCCTATCCGAGTTGGGAACCTTTCCTCTCGTAGAAAGTCAACTCGATCGTTTTGGTATATGCACCACTATAGGATATCCAGATGAGGTCACCGAGATTGACGTGTCTCAATTCCGCGGTGGAGAAGGGGCATTGGATAGTATCATTCCGGTATGTGATATTTACGGATGGCAGTTTGCTAAAGATGCGGTCGCCTCTGTAACGGTGTCGGATAAGGTAGCCGAGATGGTGGTACGGCTTATCCGTAAGACTCGCTCGCACAAAAGCGTGGTGCTGGGCGCCAGCCCACGAGCTTCTATAAATCTTACGCGTGTCGCTCAGGCATATGCGATCGTATCCGGCCGAACTTATGTCATTCCGGATGATGTAAAAGCGGTGGCTCATGGGGTATTGCATCACCGTATACTCGCTGATGGGATGGCGGGTATGGATGTAGTGACAGAATGCCTAGCTACCCTGGAGATGCCTCGTCCATGACCGGATGGAGTGCCCGAGGGCTGCCACGGCCAGTACATGGATTCTTTCCATTTGCTATTACTGTGATAATCCTCCTGTCTTGGGGAGGAGTTGCTCATCAAAGTGGTTCGGGGTGGGTCCAGGCAATTGGAGTATTGATAGGAGGATTCGCCGTTGTCGGCCTGCTTGCTCCTGCAATTGTCTGCTGGATGTCGAGAGTGACGGTTCTTTCAATGCCGGAGGATATCGTGGCCGGAAGCCATGGCCTAATTGTATTCGGGATGAACAACGCGGTACGATTGAAGATATGCTCTGATGAGCAGGATTCTGTGGGTCTGTCACTCTCTGATTCCGGTAGAGGGCTAGGTGAGTATATTTTATCTGCGCGTTACCGAGGTGTAGTGGAACATCTGAATTTAGAGGTTTCCACTTCTTGGCCATTTGGAATTCTCTGGTGGCGTAAGTATGTCACTGTTAAGCTGGAGCGACCCATATATATATTTCCCCGAAGTAAGAGGTCAGCTACGCGTTTCGATGTTACAAACGATGATACTATCGGAAAGGGCGCATCCTACAGTGGGGATCAGAGGGGTATTCGGGAGTACGTACCTGGTGATACCCCCAGGGATGTCCATTGGCCAGCAACTGCACATGTAGGAAAAATGATGGTAAGAGAGCGTGATGCGCAGCATAGCTATCCACTGTTAATAGATGTCCGGCTTCCATATGACCTGGAGGAAGCAGACAGTATTGCACAGGAGTATATGGGGCTATCTGAGGCTGCCATACGCTCTGGTAAGCCAGTAGTCATGTACACTCTTGAACCACACGGTCGTGTACAGGGAATTGTACGCGACTCCAGGACAGCAGGACGCAGGCTGTCCAGGGCAGTCTGTGAGTCAGATCACTATATTAGATCGCAATAAGATTATTAAAATGAGATTTATTGAATTTGTGAGGCGTGCAAATTATCCTGGTGTACCAGAGTGCTCAAGACTACTTAGAGTATTGGTCTGGGTTGCGGTATTGATTAGCCTGTTTGCCTGCCAATATGAAGGAGAGCTAACGCTGCCCTTTGCTTTGGGTGCTTCGATTGGAGTTACTATCGGTATGGTATACTCTTATTTTGCCAGAAATAAGACTTATGGCTGGCTAAAGTTGTTACTTGCACTGGGTGCTGTATTGGCATTTTTGCTGTTCTTTCATACTGTCTCCACAGAGCAGGGCATTGTCACTATCGGTTCTGTCGAGGCCCCTCTTGCTGTGCTGTTTACGCTGATGCAGGTATTGCATTCCTTTGATGTCCGTGCCCGGCGTGATCTGATGTTTTCAATTGCCGGGTCTGCTACCCTGATGGCGGTGGCGGCTGCTCAAGCTACCGGTATTGAATTTGGACTGATTGTAGTTGTATGGGTTTTCTTCTGTGGATACAGCCTTGTGATCTCTTGGTCGAATAGCTCGTATGCAAAACTCAGGATGCTTGGGCTACCTATGACAGCAGCAGTCATGGTTCCGGCAATGCTGGTAGCCCTGGTCCTTCTGGTAATTCTGCCTTCTCCGCAAGCTGAGCAGTCGATCGCCTTTCCGCATTCGATCGCACACGATTTACATCTACCTACTCCAGGTATGATAGCTTCAGGGGGCTCTAACGGTCAGTTACCGGCTCGTTCGGGCAGCCCCTCAGGGAAACTTGGAATAGGAGGTTATCTTGGTTTTGACGGACCGTTGAATCTGGCTGTACGTGGTCAACTTGGTAATACTGTCGTTATGCGGGTGAGGGCAACTGCACCTGGATACTGGCTGGGAGGGACGTTTGATCATTGGAACGGGGTCAGCTGGACAAATAATACCAGTAAGGTTATCAAAATCAATGGTGGCCCAGAATTCACCATACCACCGCCGAGCCAGGGGTCGGGATTGTCCATGTCAACGCTATCTACACCTCAGCCACAGTGCGATGAGTGCTTCAACTCTTCGATACTACCGCCTAGCCAGAAATCGAGGCTGTCGGCACCCTCAAATTCAAATTCAAATTCAAATTCAACTCTCACTCCGACATCTAGAAGTTCATTCTCGTTACAGAGCCAGGGGCCGAGCGGAGGAACTCCCGACTCCTCTACAGAGATCCAGACTTTTTATATACAACAGCCAATTCCCAGCCTTATCTTTGGGGCTGAGCATAGGTCTCAGGTATGGTTTAACGGAAGTTCCCTTTATATTGGTCCGGGGCGCTCTATCAGGACTGGCTACTCCATGGGACCTGGCACGATATATACTGTAGTATCTCATTCCAATAGAGCTACACCGGCTGAACTGGCTGCTGTCAGTCGGCTCAGTGGTGGTCATACGACATACCCCAAGACTGCCAAAGTGACCATTCAGGTGAATGGTCAGTCTATTACAGGAACTACCAATTTCGGATTACCGAGCAAGGATCTTGCTATCTATACCCAGTTGCCGACCCCCGCTACCAGGTATACGGAGCTGGACAGACTCACTCATTCTATTGTGCGGGGGGCTACCTCGGTCTATAGCGAGGTGAAGGATCTGGAGAATTGGATGGCTCACCACGTTAAGTATACGACTGATATACCGCCGTTGCTCCCTGGTCAGGATGCCGTGAATCAATTCATCTTTCACACGCGTACCGGATACTGCGAGCAGATATCTACATCACTTGCGGTGATGCTTCGCTTGCTTGGAGTGCCAGCACGTGAGGCGGTTGGCTATGTTCCAGGCTCTTACAATCCCATAACGGATCTGTATGACGTACAAGCCAAAGATGCACATGCATGGGTACAGGTATGGTTTCCCGGCTTTGGATGGCAAAGCTTTGATCCCACTGCTCACGTTCCGCTGGCCAACCCATCGCCCGGTTCGGTCATTATCCACACTATAGGTAAGTATATGGAAGGTACTGTTGTCGATGCCGGACATGTTGTTGTCAATCCGCTTGTCTGGATACCTTTTCTGGCTATAGCAATATCTCTGGTAATGGTGGGTTTTAAGAGGCGTCGTCAGACTGCCCCTGCACTTCGGGCACTTTACAGGGTAGAACGTAAGGGGGCCAGAGTGGGAATAAGGCGATACCCTTACGAGTCGCTGAGAGAATACGCGAACAGACTTGCCGGCCATATGCCATCAGACGACTTAGAGGCTCAGCTAATAGGCAGGTTGGATCAGGGAGTCGTTTATCCAAACGAACAGGGCAAGATGGATAAGGAAGGGTATGTTGGAGCGCAAGGACGACGACGAACCATGACCGGCTCACGCCACAAGGTCATGGCTACCGATTGCAATGTGAAGTCCGGAGAGCAACAAGCTCGAGATGTATATCCGCTGAGCATCTTAGAGAGGTTCTGTCATATCATCGAGGAAGACCAGTATGGTGGTACACAACTTACCCCGCAATCTGCTAAAGAACTTGATGATCTTTCGAGATATCTTGCTCGGAGCATAAAATGAATGGTAAGTATCTGGCCGGAATGCTTATTGTGGCATCACCGAAATTGGCGGATTCCAATTTCAACAGGAGTGTAGTGCTTATGATTGAACATGGAGAGATGGGTGCTATTGGGGTAGTGCTCAATCAACCCACTATGACCCCAGTTACAGGTGTGTTTCGTGGTCTGAAAGGTGCTGTCGCAGCAAGCGACCCAGCAGTTATCTTTGCCGGTGGTCCGGTCTCCCCTCAAGCAATAATAGCTCTTGGCCGTGCTGCAAGTCCTGATGTGATGGACTTCCTGGATGAAGCCGGTGGGGGGCTTGATATAGAGCCTGACGGGAAGCCGGAGCAGTCAATGAATTATCTGTTCAATGATATATATGCAGTGGATATAGATCATCTTGGTGATAATCGTCTTGAGTCATTGCGTATTTTTCTGGGCTACGCGGGGTGGGGGGCAGGTCAACTCGAGGACGAGATAGCGGCCGGTGCGTGGTTTGTAGTGGACTCCATGGTAGGTGATGTGTTCACATCACAGCCGGATAGCCTATGGCATGATGTACTGTTCAGACAGGGTGGTAGCTTGGCGATGGTTGCAAACTATCCATTGCATCCCAGGTTGAACTAGTGGCCTGTCTTGGTGAATAACGTGACGTTATCTGATAGCTCAGGAGTGTCATCTGTTTGCCGGGAAACCATGGTTATCTGTAGGATAGGTGATTGAGTTGGTATTTCTTATCGTAGAGGTGTATAATCATGGATACATGGTTATTATAGGATAGGCAATTCAAGTGGTATCTTACGATGTTCGTGAAGCAGGTCGTTCGGATGTAAGGGGAATAGTTGGTTCTCTCTGTTCTGCGTTCTTTGACGATCCTGTAGCGATGTTTGTGTTTCCTTCCAATCGTTTCAGAAGAGTAGGGCTTGCTAAGTTCTTTACGGCACTACTTATTGGTTACGGTTATATAGAGCATGGTGAAGTCTGGACTACAGATGATTCCGTAGGGGCTGCAATCTGGCTGCCTCCTCCAGGGAAGACGCAGGCCGGCTTATCAGAACTATTGAAGCTACTTCCGGTTGTGCCATATGCCTTGAGTAGGAATTCGATCAAGGTGCTGAAATTGCTGGCCAAGATTGAAGCGTCCAAGCCCCGCGAAGAGCACTGGTATCTTTCGACTTTAGGTGTCATACCTGATTTGCAGGGACACGGTGTCGGGTCATCTCTTATTCGGCCAGTACTGGAAAAGTGTGACGATACCGGCATGCTTGCATATTTGGAATCTTCCAAGGAGCGCAATATTCCGTTTTACCGTTCACATGGCTTTGAAGTTGTCAGGGAACTGTCAGTTGGGGGTGGTACCCCGACCGTATGGCCGATGATACGAAAACCAATTTCGTAAGAATCCTTGCCCTTACGGATGGAGTATTATCACTTAGAACTGATAGGCGATAGAGAAATAATGCCATGTGGAGAAGAGCCACTTGGAGCCTCCAAGTATAGTATGCTAGGTGCAGGGATTTGGACACAGCAGTTTCATTAATTACGATATCTGGCTGGGATATTCAATAGAATAGACGCTTGAGTATATTTTGGTACTGCCTACGCTATATCCTGTCTGCATATATTGCTTTAAGAGCTTTTCTGTCGATCTTTGATATTGATGTCCTTGGGAATGAATCGATGATCTTTAGTTCCTTTGGTGCTGCCCAGGGAGCCAGAGTTGTTTTTACCAATTCGGCAAGTTGCTGCAGGGAGGGTGGGTTGTTTGGATATTCCGGTACGACGTAAGCTACTACTTTTTCTCCCCATTCTCCGTCGGGTACTCCTATTACAGCTACCTCATGGACCAAACTATGATTGTGTAGTATTTTTTCTACCTGTTCGGGGGAGACCTTCTCTCCACCAGTATTGATTACCTCACTGATCCTTCCAGCTACCTGCAATCTACCCTCTGTAGTTATTGTACCCATATCCCCTGTGGCAAACCATCCATTGCTGTCTTTTGGGTCTTTTCCGTCTCTGTAACAGCGTAAGAGGACCTTTCCTCTCAATAGGATCTCTCCAGTTCCATGTGTTGTGACGCTTTCTGTATCAGCAGAGTTGTCTAGGCGGATAGCTGCTTCGACACCGTCGAGCGGGGTCCCATTGTA
Organism: Actinomycetes bacterium; assembly: GCA_021846725.1. Lineage (GTDB taxonomy): Bacteria > Actinomycetota > Acidimicrobiia > Acidimicrobiales > JAMCPL01 > JAMCPL01. The sequence continues at coordinate 10,076 of JAJZWK010000052.1, forward strand.
TATGCATCCACTACCCGATTCCGTCATACCGTAAGTAACGACGGTATTGTCAGGTACTACATCGGGAGGGGCAGATCCACCCAATACAATGACTTTGAACAGGTTGGGGTTTATTCGTTGCATAGCTGTAGCTACGAGCGAGACGACATTACAGCCATTGGTTGCCTCCCTTTCTACCACTTTGGCATTGAACTCGTTTATGACAGTAAAGGGGGTATCGGTGAAGATAGCCTTTGTCAGTACCGACAAACCTCCAATATGGGCAAACGGCAGGCAGGCAAGCCATCTGTCAGTAGTTGGGTCTATCTGCAATCTTTCAGTAGCTGCAATCGCGGAAGCCTTCAGTGCTTCCATGGTAAGTACTACTCCCTTTGGCCGACCGGTTGTACCGCTTGTAGTCATTACTAGTGCATCTGCTGGTTCTACGGGGTAGCCGCCGTCCATCTTGTATATTTCACCGTCTGGCCGCAGTATGTGAGTCGGCATGATAGCATCAAGGTGCAGTTGCTGGACATTTTTTGGTAGACGATGATCTATTGGGGCTACTGCATCTTCATT
>JAJZWK010000053.1 GCA_021846725.1 Actinomycetes bacterium
CACTGTCTACCTTGTTTGCGGGTATCAAAGAGGACGAGGCAGGCAATGTAAATACCCCAAACAAGGTAAATACCTCAAATAAGCAAAATGCAGCACTTACCGATATGCCAATCAAAAGAATGTCGGTATATTCGAGAGCAGAAGAGCGTATTCCAAGTGCCCTGTATACAACTATGGAGCGAGCAGCATCGTCAGCTTCTCCCGGGTCGGGAGGAGTTATCTTTACGCCATGGCTTAATGGTGAGCGTTCGCCCATAGATGACCACACACTCAGAGCTGGCTTTCACAATTTATCCCTTTACACCACTCAAAACGAGCTCATTCGTTCGATATATGAAGGTGTCGCGTTCAACTCCAAGTGGCTTCTGGATGCAGTGGAGTCATTTACCGGACATCGTTGCAACAGTCTGGCTTTTATCGGAGGTGGTGCCCAGTCTGCGCTCTGGGCTCGTATCCATGCAGATGTACTGCAGCGCGACATAGTACCAGTGAATGAGCCTATTCTGGCGAATGTTCGTGGAGCGGGACTGCTGGCATGGTTGGCCGTGGGGAGAATACAGGTTGGTGATATACATGGTATGGTGGCAACGGGTACCAGAGTGACGCCAGATCCGGATCTTGCATTAATTTATGAGTCCGGCTATAAGCGCTACATAGATATCTACAACAAGACTCATGATATTTACAGGAGGCTCAATGCTTGAAGAAGAATTTGATTTCATCATGGAGGTGCTCGAATCTGAGTTGCGTCCGTATAGGGATTCGCATCATGTATATCGTAAATTACCCGAAAAGGGTAGAGCACATGAAGACATACTGACCGAGATGAATGAATTGGCTATTCGTGAACGGACCAAGTGGCATTCTGGATATGTTTCTGGTGCGGTATATAATGGTGATGACTCCCATATAGACTTTTTGAACGAGGTCTACTCTATCAACTCTCAAGCTAATCCCCTCCATCCCGATATTTGGCCAAGTGCTATAAAGTATGAGGCTGAGATAGTAGCCATGACTGCTTCCTTGTTTGGTGGAGGAGATGATGGTGTTTCGAGTGTCTGTGGTACCGTATCTTCCGGTGGAACGGAGAGTATCATGCTGGCTATGAGGGCATACCGTGATTGGGCAAGAACTGAAAAAGGCATCGCTGAACCTCAAATAGTAGCACCTGCCAGTGCTCATGCTGCATTTGAAAAAGCTGCTCAATGTTTTGATATGGAGTTGGTTCAAGTAGGGCTGGATAGCGATTGGCGAGTCGACGTGGAAGCTATGAACAATGCTATAAGTGACAGGACGGCTGTTATAGTAGGCTCTGCTCCCTCCTTCCCGCATGGTATGATCGATCCCATTGAGGAACTGTCCGATCTGGCGTTGGAGCGAGGCATAGGTCTACATGTAGATTCATGTCTGGGGGGATTCATACTTCCATTTGCACGACGCCTGGGAAGACGAGTACCTCCTGCAGATTTTAGCTTGCCCGGGGTGACCTCCCTTTCAGCAGATACGCATAAGTTTGGTTATGCAGCCAAAGGCAGTTCGGTCATTCTTTATAGAGATGCTCTGCTTCGTAGGTATCAGATGTACACTACGACAAATTGGATGGGTGGGCTATATTACTCGCCCACTTTTGCCGGGAGCAGGCCAGGTGCACTTTCCGCTGAATGCTGGGCCGCAATGCTTGCATTTGGGGAGGATGGCTATCTAAAAGCTACCAAGTCCATTTTGGATACTGCCGATCAGATCAAAGAAGGTATATCGCATATAAATGGTATACGTATTCTGGGTGATCCGCTCTGGGTGATCTCCTTTACCTCAGACGAGATGGACATTTACGCTGTTGCTGATGCGATGACCAGGAGGGGGTGGAGCCTGAATGGATTGCAGAATCCGCCAGCTGTTCATATATGTATTACTCTCCGACATACTATTGAGGGAGTAGCAGAACGCTTTGTCAACGATCTGGCTGAGTCAGCAGAAGAAGTGAGCAACTCTCCAGGTACTATGGGTGTTATGACCCCTATATATGGCATGGCTGGTGCAGTCGACACTAGAGGAGAGGTACATGAGTTGTTGTTACGTTATGCAGATATTCAGTTCAAGACCTGATGGTTGAGAAGCGAATATGAATTATCGGCTTTGGCTATAGATATTTGGCTATAGATAGGATACTACGTCTGTAATATTTGATAGCTGATTATACCTGTTCGCGTGAGGTATAATCTCATTGGGAGTTGCTGGTAATAGCTTAGTTGCGCAGCCGTTTGGAGGTAGAACAATGGACGCACCAAATGATGTAGTAAAGGTAGGCGATTTACTCGTCAGACCATATGAAACCAAGGACCGCGCCGCTGTAAGGTATATCTGTTATGTTACGGGTTATATGGGGGAGCCCATAGACTGGCAGTGGAAGGATGCTAAGAGTTTGGCTGACACGTTTACCGGTTACTATACCGATCAGGAGCCCGAATCAGCGCTGGTGGTGGAGAACAAGGATGGCGAAGTAGTTGGTTACCTGCTCGGATGCGTAGATTCCAGACGTGCTCCCACTCCGGAAAAGGTGATTATACGGCATGTATTTACAAGAGGTATAGCATTTATGCCGGGGACGGCAGGATTCGTCTGGAGATCCGCATGGGATATAGTGACCGATGTGATGACTGGGAAAATACGTCCATCAGACCGAAAGTTGGAATTTGATCCGCGCTGGCCGGCTCATCTGCACATAGATTTGCTGCAGGAAGCAATTGGTCGTGGAGCTGGTTCTGCTCTTATGCGGATATGGTTGGATAGGTTGCGATACCTTAAAGTACCTGGTTGCCACTTAGGGACTTTAGCGGAAAACCACAGAGCTATCGCCTTTTTCGAGGCTATGGGATTTCGCAAAGAAGGCAACAATCCACCGGTACCAGGAGAGCGTACCAGAGATGGAAAGCGTCTTCACAGCCAGCTCATGGTTCAGGAACTTAATTAACGTTCCGTTTACCATCGACATACCTATCTCACAACAGTTCATTGGATTGTTGTGCACCTCTGCCTTGCACTGGCCCGGGATGGGCGTTTCCCTAATGACGCTCCTGCGCTTGCGAATGTCGATGCACCTCTGCCTTGCACTGGCCTGGGATGAACGTTTCCCCGATCCAAGTTTCTTATCGCTCACCTCCTAAGGTGGGTACGGCAGCGTTATCGAGCGTGAATTTGGTGCTAGGTAGCTCTCAGCCGCTATACTGGATATATGCCAGGACGATCACTGACTCCACTCGACCCGCTTGGTAGGGCACAGATGGTAGATAGAGGCCCTAAGGAGATTAGTAATAGACGCGCCCTTGCCAGGTGTAAGGTCATGATGCTTCCGGAGACGACATCGCTTATAGCTACTAATGCGATGACGAAGGGAGATGTACTTGCGACCGCCAGAATAGCAGGTATCCAAGCTGCCAAACGAGCCTCTGATCTATTTCCACTCTGTCACCCATTGCTTGTAGGTACTGTACAGATTGATTTTTCTATTGGGGATGAATATGTAGAGGTGGAGGCGAGGGTAGAGGCTGTTGACCGTACTGGGGTCGAGATGGAAGCTATGACGGCATGCGCCGTAGCGGCACTGACAGTATATGACATGTGCAAGTCATCAGATAAGACTATGAGCATAGCAGATCTCGCTCTGTGGGAGAAGTCTGGCGGTGCGTCGGGGTATTGGAGACGTTCTTCATTGCAGAGCGCTTTAGTGTCCGATAACGGTTGACCAAACATACTCCGCGTGCCCGATAACGGTTGACCAAATATGCTCCACAAGCTTCTGGCTTTAGCTATGGGGAGTGGATGTCAGAGAGGATGCCAGCCTCGGTCTGCTTCACTTGTGGTTGTCCTTAATCTCGGTTATCTTGAATTTGCAAACTTGCCCCTCTTGCATCCTGGGAGCATGGGTCAGAACGTGGTACTAGTTACACTATCGACGCTGTAGAGGGGGGTATTACTAGTAAAATTTATCCCGGCTAAAATGAGCAGCCAGCGCATGACTTTATTTCCAGGCTATTATTATAGTAATTGATTGAAATATGAGTGTATGCTCTGAGGATTTGACACTTAGGGATGCCACCGAAAAACCACCAAAAAAAGGAGTATTGCATGGCCGTAGATCTGGATTTAGGTAAGTATGAGCTTGGATGGGCTGACCAAGAAGATTACGTTTTCAAACCGAAGAAAGGGTTGTCCGAAGAGGTAGTAAGAGAGATGTCTGCGATGAAGCGGGAACCTGAGTGGATGCTTAAGTTCAGGCTGAAGGCGCTGGATAAGTTCTTTGCTAAGCCCATGGCTCCTTGGTTTGCTGTAAACATGCCTGATTTGGATTTTGACGATATTTATTACTACATAAAGCCAACTGAATCTCAGGTGGATTCATGGGACGATCTACCGGCTGCCATAAAGTCGACATATGAGCGGCTGGGCATACCTCAAGCAGAGAGAAAATACCTGGCAGGAGTGACTGCACAGTATGAGTCTGAGGTGGTATTTCATCGCAATAGAATGGAGCTTGGATCGCAGGGTGTTATCTTTTGTGACATGGATACTGCTGTAAGGGAATATCCTGATATTGTAAGAAAATGGTTTGGTACGATTATTCCACCAAATGATAATAAGTTTGCTGCTCTCAATTCTGCAGTTTGGTCAGGTGGGTCGTTTATTTATGTGCCTCCGGGAGTCAAGGTGGATATGCCACTCCAAGCTTACTTCCGCATCAATGCTGAGAATATGGGACAATTCGAGCGTACTCTCATCATCGCTGATCAGGGTGCCCAGGTGCATTATGTGGAGGGTTGCTCTGCTCCTGTCTACTCCACTGACTCTCTTCACTCTGCTGTAGTAGAGCTGGTGGCACTCGAGGGTTCCAGAATTACCTATACTACGATACAGAACTGGTCGACCAACGTATACAATCTGGTGACCAAACGTGCCAGGGCGGAGGCTGAGGCCCGTGTGGAGTGGATAGATGGCAATATAGGGTCACGTCTTACCATGAAGTACCCCTCTGTCTACCTGGTAGGACCCAAGGCATCTGGTGAAGTGCTCTCGGTTGCTTATGCTGGCGCGGGACAGCACCAAGATGCCGGTGGCAAGATGATACATGCAGCTCCCGAGACTACCTCGACTATTATATCCAAGTCGATTTCAAAAGACGGGGGTGTATCCACCTACAGGGGGTTGGTACATGTAGACGAGGATGCCCACAATGCGAAGAGCTTTGTCCGTTGCGATGCTCTCATACTCGACGAGCAGTCAGTCTCTGAGACAAAGCCATATATGGAGCTTTACGAGCAAGATGCCCAAATTGCCCATGAGGCAACTGTATCCAAGGTAAACGATGATCAGTTGTTTTACCTGATGAGTAGGGGGCTTTCAGACAGCCAGGCAATGGGTATGATCGTAAATGGATTCATCGAACCCATTACGCGTACACTTCCAATGGAATATGCCGTAGAGTGGAGCAGATTGATCGAGATGCAGATGGAAGGAGCAGTGGGATAATTATCATGCCGATGAGAGAAGACTGTGAGCATTACCAGAGTCGCACGTATTCTGATGGGGAAGTGGCCAGATTCTGCGAACTTGATCTGGCCCCAGAGGCACCTTGGCGTTGTCCTGATGATTGTGGATCCTATGTAAGGCGGTTGGTCGATCTGACTTTTGATCGAGGAAGCCTTGCTGTTGTGGAGGAGGAAAAAGAACCGGATGTCGATGAGGACGAATTGAAATTGCTTGAAGAGGCCGAGGAGGTAATTGAAGAGGTGGAACCAGAGGTAGTTACCGAGGTAGAGGCAGAGCGGGGGGATGATCCGGATAGTGGATTTCGTGGTGCATCGATAGAAGGAGTTGAGCATAGTAGCACCAGAGGAAGGAGTGGGGGAATCTTTGGGCGGCGGCACCCTAAGAAGCGCTAGTAATCTTCAGCCAACTCCCAGTAAGCCCAAATAACCCCCAGTAAGCCCAAATAACCCCCAGTAAGCCCGATAAATTCTGTCGGCACGCACCCACCAGCACAACAACCCCCAGTAACTCCCAGGCAACCCCCAGTAACTCCGATAAATCCCAGTAGCGACAGAGTAGTTTATTGCAGATGGAAATCAAAGTGGTGCTACTCAGGGCTTGCGGGGGCATCCGGTCATAAAAATATCCAACGGATTCGTAACCCCCGCTGAGGTCATCAAGGCGATGGTACTCAGAGGATCGGCAGGCGCCATCAAAGAGCAGAGAGAGATACTATACTGGGACTTCATGAGGTATAATCATTTAGGCAGTAGCGGGCTTATGGTTTCCGCATTGGCATACGGCAACTGGCTTACTCATGGGGCACAGATAGATGAAGGGTTGGCTGTGTCTTGTGTCCACAAAGCGCTGGATCTGGGTATCACCACCTTCGATACTGCTGATGTCTATGCGGCCACAAAGGCAGAGACCGTCCTGGGAAATGCATTGAAGGGAGTACGCCGGGAGTCGATTGTACTTTGTTCTAAGGTATATTGGCCCACCGGGAGTGGTCCCAATGACAGAGGTCTATCCGCCAAGCATATTATAGAGTCTTGCAATGCGACACTCAGAAGGTTGGGCACCGATTACCTTGATCTCTACCAGGCACATAGATATGATTACGAGACTCCCATAGAAGAAGTCATGATGGCATTTGATCAACTTGTGAGGCAGGGGAAGGTGATTTATTTGGGGGTATCGGAGTGGAAGGCAACCGAGATAAGAGAGGCAAACAGAATAGCCAGGGAGCTGGGCCTGCATAGGATTACTTCTAATCAACCTCAATATTCCATACTGTGGAGAGTTATAGAAAAAGAGGTAGTCCCTCTCTGTCTGGATGAGGGTATAGGCCAGGTTGTGTGGTCACCACTCGCACAGGGGGTATTGACTGGCAAGTACCGTTCCGGTGAGCCACCTCCAGCGGGTTCTAGGGCCACAGATGCTGGTGGTGAGGCTTTCATTAGCAGGTATTTGAATACCGAGGTGCTTGATGCGGTTGCTCGTCTGGCTCCTATCGCATCTGATGCTGGTATGACCATGGCTCAGATGGCACTGGCTTGGGTACTGTCACGTCCCGGCATCTCTGCGGCGATAGTAGGGGCCACTAGACCGGAACAACTGGAAGAAAATGTAAAGGCAGTAGAGAAGGTTGTAGATGAGGATACTGCTAGGCGTATTGACGAGGCACTTGGAAGCGTCGTAGTGAGCGACCCATCTCTTACGCAGAGTCCCCCAACGCGGCCATGATGAATTCCATGCAAGGACGGGAGCACCATCAAAAAATTTATCCGGAGGTTTATCCAGATGAGAGGAACTCATTACCTGCTAATCCTGTAATACTTATGCTTTGTACGGGAAACGCTGCTCGATCGGTCATGGCAGAGGTACTTCTCTCAGAGATGAGGACGGATATAACTGTTTTATCTGCTGGGACGTTGGCAGTTGAAGGACAGCCGCTTAGCCCGCGTACTAGACACGCGTTGGAATATATTGATATGCCCGTACCATTTCATCATCGTTCGCGTGCATTGACTGCAGATGATGTAGCTACAGCTGATCTGGTGGTAGCTATGGAAAGGGGGCATGTGCGTTACGTGCGTAGATATTATCCAGATGTCGCATGGAAGGTAGCTACTCTTGGGTGGTTGGCAGAGGAGTTGCCTATTGGTCCGGAGCCGTTAATTGATAGAGTTGCCAGTCTATACTTGGACGAGGTGGACTTGGATATGCAGCCGGAAGTATCCGATCCGGCAGATGTAGATATTCCTGATAGTACAGATCGTTTGAGTAGGGAGATGCAGGTATATGTAGACTGTGCTTTGGAATTGAGGGATTTGGTGCAAAAGCTGGAGGGTCGTTTGTGACTGATACAGGAGCACAGTATTCGGGCTTTAGTCCTACGGAAAGTGCAACTGGATCCATGGAGTCTTTGGGCGGTACGGGAAATAATAATATGCAAATGGAACGTACTGTGGTCCGTCTTTTTGCATTGGTAGGTGAAAGTTTGGCAGGAGCAACACACTCCTTACTGGCAGGGGACAGAGAGGCTGCCAGAGATTTAGCTGATCACGATGAAGAGGTAGATGAGCTTTACAGGGAAGTGGAGCAACTTGTATATGACCGTCTGGGTAAGGCTGAATTGCATCAGGCAGATTTGCGTTATCTGGTGGCACTGCTCAGGATGCTTCCTGAGATAGAGCGTAGTGGTGATCTAGCTGAGCACATTGCTCGACGTGCTGTCAGGGGGCTTGGACTGGAACTTTCTCATAGAGCGAGGGGACTGGTGGAGCGGATGGGTGAGGTTGCATGCGAAATGTGGAGGCTAGCTACCGACGCCTTTGTCGATAGAAACCCTCTCGGTGCTGACATGGTGGAAGATCTCGACGATGAGATGGATGAGTTGCACGTAACGCTTACTGCTGAAATAGCCAGCGGGTCCATGTCGTTGCCTGTTGCTATTGAAGCAGCGCTGGTTGCCAGATTCTACGAGCGTTTTGGGGATCATGCGGTTAATCTTGGTAGAAGGGTAGAGTCGATGTCCCAGGCAGATGGAAGGCGCATCTCAGGGTCTTAGGATGTTCTTGGCACACAGTGGGAGGAGCGGGAATGCATAAACTGGATAGAGAGATTATCGATAGGATGGAGACTAAAGCCGCCTTATCTTTTGTACGCTAACTTCTCTAGCGCGTTAGGTATTCCGCTATCTGTATTGCATTCAATGCTGCTCCCTTGCGTAGATTGTCACCCGACAGGAAAAATGCTATTCCATTGCCCATTACAGGATCTTTCCTTATCCTGCCTACCAATGTCTCATCGCCTCCTGTTGCGTCCAGTGGAGTAGGTATGTCTGCCAGTCGTACTCCTGGAGCTTCTCTGAGTGCAGTGATAGCATCTTCTACGGTGATATCTTTGGAAAAACTCGCGTGAATCGCCAAACTGTGTCCCGTATACACTGGCACTCTTACGCAGGTAACTGAAACCAGTAGGTCAGGAATGTCGAGAATCTTTCTGCTCTCGTCACGTAGCTTTTTTTCCTCATTGGTCTCCAACGATCCGTCATCTACGATCTGGCCAGCCACAGGCACTACGTTGTATGCAATCGTTGCAGGAAACTTATTGTGTGCGGGAAAGGTACAGGCTCGACCATCGAAGGTTAGGTTACTTGATGTATTGACGGTGGCATCTAGCTGATCCTTTAGTTCCTTGACTCCTGCAGAGCCTGCTCCTGAAACGGCTTGGTACGTAACGGCTATCATGCTGGTAAGGCCGGATAGGCAGTGGAGTGGATGTAGAACAGGCATGGCTACCATTGTGGTGCAGTTCGGATTGGCAACTATGCCCTTCGGGATATCGCTTAGTGTCTTCGGGTTTACTTCAGTAACTACCAGCGGTACCTGCGGGTCCATTCGCCAAGCTGAAGAGTTGTCGATAACGATTGCACCTGTAGCTGCCACTCGTGGGGCAAGCATTCTTGACGACTGAGCACCGGCAGACATAAGCACTATATCGAGGCCAGAGAAGTCAGCGGACTCTGCTTCCTCTACCTTGATTTTGTTCCCCTCCCATTCCAAATATGTTCCGGCTGAGCGGTAAGATGCAAATAACCTTATGTTGTTTACAGGGAAGTTGCGCTCTACAAGTAGCTTTCTCATCATGCCGCCTACCTGTCCGGTTGCACCTATGATGCCAATGTTAGTCATCCAGCATCATTGCTCCCTGTCCAGCTCGAAAGCCTCGTGTAGCATGGCAACCGCTCTCTCTGCCTGATCACGTTTGATGACACAAGATAGCCGTATTGGCGAGGTGGATATCATTTCTATATTGATACCTTCGCTTGCGAGTACTTCAAACATGGTGGCTGATATACCAGGGTGGCTCTTCATGCCGGCACCGATCAATGATATTTTGGCTATGTCGCTATCTGATTGAGGTGCGCTTGCCCCAATTTCCTTGGCCAGGTTGTTGGCGATTTTCATGCTTGTCTCCAGATCGTCTTCGGGCACGGTGAACGATATATCAGTTGTGCCGTGTAAGGAGCTGTTTTGCACAATCATGTCGACGTTGATCGTATGATCGGCAAGTGCTCGAAACAATTTTGCGGATATACCCGGCTTGTCGGGTACTCCAGGCAGGGTGACCTTTGCTTCAGACAGATCATGAGTGACTGCTGTTACCAGCGGTTGTTCCATTGAGGGATCCTCCTCGT
>JAJZWK010000054.1 GCA_021846725.1 Actinomycetes bacterium
TCTGGAAAGCAAAGCTGGAAGCAGTTCGAGTCGTTATCCGGTAGCATGTTGGATAATTTGTTTGGACTACTGATGCCCTCATGGATGGAGGAATTAGTAAATACCTTCAATGGTATGGGAGGTGATCGTAATATTGATAGTGCATTTTTGGGCAGGTACAGGACTCTAAGGGAATTTCACGATACGGTCATAGAGGTAAAGAGAATAATAACGCGTATCGGAGAGATTCATAGATTGCACGTTGACGGACCGACAACGTCATCGGAGGCGATGGAATCTTTCAAAGGCAATTTAGTGAATGAGTTTTTTGCTCTACTCAAAGAAGAATTAGCTTCTGTTCAATATGGATCTGTCGCCAGACTGCTGACCAGCGACGATGAATTATCGAGTGTTGGAGATTACGAAGGGGGCGATGATGAGTTTGCTGCTGACGACGACCTGCCGTATAGCCCTGCAAGTGGCATCGATGGTGTGTTCCTGGGGGCTATAGGGCAGAGCACCGGGATGTTGTTCGAGCGAGTGTTTATTGCTGGTCTGAACGTCGATCGATTTCCACCTCCACCACCACTTGTATACAGACTTTTATCTAATGGAGTAAGAGGTTCTCTTGGATTGCCAGATGACCAGTACTATGTAAATCGTGCAAAGAGTCATCTGGCTGATGCCATACTGTCATCCGCTAAGGGGGTTATCGTTACTTTTCATAGGTGGGACGAGAACAAAGGAGATGACATACAGTCTTATTTGGTAAATGATTTTATTGGCGATAGCACCAGGTTACGCCAGTCCACCTCGTTTGTAGGCGATCTTGTAGGGAATGGTCACTGCCTTAGTATCGCCGAACTGGCTTTCCGATCGCTTGACACGTCTCTTGATGTGTTGCTTGGTGACATGCTTGGTGACACTTTCAAGCGTCCCCTACCTGTCGTGTCAAGTAGGTTGCAGACTGATGGAGATACTAGCGAGGAGGGACCGCTTTTGCGGGCAGGAGAGATCATTAGGGCAAAAGAGGCAGTCCAGGGAGAAGAGGCAACTGGGGCAGGAGAGCTTATTCAGGGAGAAGAGGCAACTGGGGCAGGAGAGCTTATTCAGGGCGGGCAGGCGGTAGAACGAGGAGAGCCAGTCCAGAATAAAGAGTCTGTTCCGGAGGAGTTGTTATGTGTGACTCCGGAGGAGTTGTTATGTGATCGTATAAGTAGATGCGCAAGTGTAATATCGAGCAGGATAAGCAACTCGTTTACGGCCTTTGATGGGAGACTGGACAACAGTTGCGTTATCAATTTCGATACGGAGTATCAAGTCGATGAGATCGATACAAGCAGTAGTTACCACTACGATGGATCCGATACTCATGATGTGTCGTCCATGAGGAAGAGAGCTACCAGGGTATCTGCTACTCAGCTCGAGACTTATGCTATGTGTCCTCGACGTTATCTTTTTGAAAGAGTTATATCGTTACATGATCGTTATGTGTCAGAAGAGACTGATTCGTTACCTCCTATCAGTGAGGGAACTATCATCCATAAAATACTGGAGATTTATGTAGATAGAAGGCTGCATGGTGATCCCGGGGGGCATGATTTGATGATGTCCATTGCAACGGATTATCTCAATGAGGTTCCTATGGTCACTTTTGTGGGTCACCCATTTTTGTGGGAGCGGACACGCAAGAGGATACTGGAAGAGTTGGACAGATTTGTAAACGAGGAGGCGGAGTTTGAACTATCGCATTCTGTATCACCAGTGGCTGTAGAGGCATCGTTTGGGATGTCATCAGCGGGATCTTCGAATAACTACCCCAGTTGCCATTACCAATTGCCGAACGGCAGAGTGGTAGATCTGCGAGGAAAGATCGATAGGCTGGACTGTTCAGCCGATGGCAAGCAGATATTTGTTACCGATTACAAGACTGGCAAGCAGGATAGTCTAAGTAGACTTTGCAAAGATCCCGTAGACAGAGGAAGGCATCTTCAGATGTTCGTATATGGGCATGTTGCCAAAGATGTTCTTGCGGCCGTTCGGAGGAGTAGCGACAATGCTGAAATGCTCCAAGACGAACAGACCCCCCAAGTCTCAACGCAGTATTGGCTGATTTCGAGATCTAGAGCTGCATCTAAATACATTATGGATTTGAGTGACCAGGCAATAGAGCGCTTCGAGTGGGCATTGGAGAGGCTGCTTACATCTATAGGCGAGGGAAAATTTCCTGCAATTCCCGGAGCCAAACGATCGTTTGATGTCAATAATTCCTTTGACAACTGCAATTCATGTGCGGTGAGAAGATTATGTCCTCCAAGTCGTGATCGTATATGGGAGAGAAAGAAAGAGTATCTGACGACAGAGGGGGCTACCCTCATGGAGCTCCTCGAAGGAGGAGATAATGATGTCGATCTGAACGGAATAGTGAAGCAGCTGAGATGAGTTGTAGCCATGAGTAACCCCACCTCGCAAGCCTCTGGCTTTAGCCATGGGGAGTATGTTGGTCAGACACTTTCGGATGCCATCGCTAGAGATACAATAGCTGAGAGGGTAGACCGTGTACTGTTTGTAGAGGCGGGAGCCGGTACGGGTAAGACGGATTCGTTGGTGTCCAGGATATTTACTGTTGCAAAGCAGATGCGTAGTGGCATTGCTCGTAATAACGCTAGGCCATCATATATCGTGGCTATTACTTTTACTGAAGCTGCTGCACAGGAACTCTCGCAACGAATAGAAGAGAAGTTAAGCAGTGATGTAGTGGTAGCTACTACCATACACTCCTTTGCTGCACGCATATTACGTAGTTACGGTACCTTTTCCATCCTACCTATAGGGTTCCAGAGTATGGATGATATCGCCGAGACTGCGTATCTGGCAGATACTTGGAGTGTGGCTATAAAGCGACTTATGGATGGCAAACGATCTGGAGAGTTGCTTGGGCATTGTTATTCCCTGGGAGCCAGTCCTTCTGGATTGCGTAAGATACATGAGAGATTACACGACAATTGGGATCGTCTTTTATCACCTGTGTGCCGAGATGGTCATCTGATAGAGGCGGCCAAGAGCGTCCAAGATGTCCTTGAGTATGAAAGCAAACCAGACAGCTTAAGGGAGTTGGTCATACCTATGGTTGATAGGTTGTTAGGTAGCTTGAGTGCGCTCCAAGATGGCATTGAAGGAGCATGCACCGATCCATGCGACGGGCTGTATAGGTACATAAAGGAGTCGCTACTGCCTTTCCATGATGAACTACGGCGTTGTCGCGACAGAGATGATATCGATGGGGTGCTGGAGATATTGAGTTCAGCTCTTGGAGGGAGCCCAACAAGCCAGACAAGTGGTTGGGGCTTTAAGACGAGTGTATCCAAGGTGGGGAAGAAGGCCAACTGGCAGGATATAGATAGCCTAAGGGGACAATGCGATGATATCAGGGAACAGGCTGAGTCGATAGTCGAGAGAGCGGGCTCTTGTATTGCCGATGAGTTGATCCATGTGATGTCTAGGTTGGTTCTCGAGGATACAGGAAAGCGTGTGATGCAGGGTAGGGTCACTTTCCATGACCTCTTGGTGCTTGCTCGTAATCTATTGCGTGACAATGTAGATGTCCGCAAGAGGGTGCGCGAGGAGTATCCGTATATATTTGTAGATGAGTTTCAAGATACCGATCCGCTTCAAGCTGAAATAGTAGGTTATATCGTATCAATGGATGATACGTGTGACTTTTCCAATGTTCGGCCGGGTAGTCTGTTCGTAGTCGGTGACCCGAGGCAGTCAATATATAGATTCAGACGTGCAGATGTCGATCTGTATAGGTCATTACTGCATAATGCAACGAGTGATGTTGCAGCAGGGGGTGACCCGTCTGGATCAGGTGACCCGTCTGGATCAGGTAGTACAAGGGATAGTGGCGTAGCAGACGATAGTGATTTTAATGCTATTTTCACCAACGGAGCGGATGGCGATGGTTTAGTTGGTCACGGGGCAGAGAGCACAGTTAGGCATGTGACAGGTGATTTGGTTGGTTACGGAGCAGGGGGTACAGCGGCAGTTGGAGAGCGGGTTGTCCTGAGAACCAACTTTAGGTCGGTGCCACAGATTATTGACCTGGTGAACAAGTTGTTTGTGGATATATTTAACGACGATGAACTGAGTGGCGATGATCTGCTTGTGGGAAGGGCAGGCCAGCATTTCGAGGACAGAGCGATTTCAGATTATGCAGGTAGTAAACTACCTCCTTCGCATGTATACTCCATAGGAGATGCCTTGGCCAAAGACAGTATTGGGGGGAACAATATAGCCGAGGTTCGTCGGCTGTCAGCACGAGATATGGCTGAATTTATCAGACTGATGGTGGAGCAGCAATGGCCAGTATATGGACGCGATGGTGAGGTGAGGCCGATACGGTTCAGAGATGTTGCTATTTTGCTGCCGAGGAGAACTTCGGTGGAGAGTATCGAAAAGGAGTTTATCAGGTCTGGTACACCTTACCACTTAGAGGGGACAGGAAGCGCGTGGAACTCAGATGAGGTGTTCGATATCTTATCCGTACTACGTGCGGTAGCAGATCCTTATGATCCGCTGGCCGTTGTATCTGCATTGCGTTCTCCGCTGGTTGGATGCAGCGATGAAGAGATATATCTATGGTATGCAAGCGGAAGGGAATGGAGCCTCTTTGACAAGCAGCGTAATACTCCTGGGCAGGTAAAGGACTTACATAACGATAAGATCGGAAGAGAAGGCTTTGTAATACATATTGAGGAGGGCATGGACATTCTTCGTCGCTTGGTCGACATGTCTATGGGTCAATCTGTATCTGGCTTGATAAGATATATTCTGTTCGATCTGGGAATGTTGGCTGCCTATACGGGTAGTAGACATAGCAGGGAATCGGTGGCATTGCTTCGCTGGTTGCTTTCAAAGGCTGTCGATTTCGACGATGCTTCCAAGGGGCATATTGTAGACTTTATTGATTTCGTCGACAATCAGGCATTGTTAGAGGATAGATCTGCATTGAAGATCCCCCAAGACGATGACGATGACGTAGTAAGGATTATGACCGTTCATGGGGCGAAGGGTTTGGAGTTTCCGGCAGTATTCGTTGCAGGCATAGACGGTGACTCGGCAAATACCAGTAGGCCGTCGGTACTTTTTGATTCAAGGGGGCAGGTGTCTGTCAAGACAGGGAGAGTCAAGTCCAAAGGCTTTGATGACCTTATGGTGATAGATAATCAGGCTGATATTGATGAGAGTAAGCGGCTACTCTATGTTGCCTGTACTCGAGCGAGAGATTATCTGATATTTATGGTCCATCATAAAGAGGGAAGCAGTAAAGATACTTGCTACGCCGCTTTGTTGTACGAGTGGTTTCATAAACACCCTGAATTCAAGTTTGATCTTCCGCTAGCAGACGAGAAAGAGCAAGTACTGGACGAAGACACGCATACAGACAGAGCCGATGATACTGGTGGGGCAGGCTATGTAGATGGAGTCATGCATACAGGAGGAGTCGCTGGAGTGCCTGTAGGTGAGACCATAGGCATACTTGCCGGACAAATTAAAGAGTTTATCACCAAGAAACAGAGACTGTCCGAGACGATAAGGAACAATTCACGATATATCATTAAGCCGACAGCAATCCAGGAGTGGCTTGAGCGCGATCGTTATATCCAGGGTACTAGTGCTGTGTCGCCTGTTCGCGTCAAGGGCATTGCTCATTCTCGCGAGGATAGACAGGTACTTGGCACTGCAGTTCATAAGGTGCTTGAACAACTAGATTTGAAGGAGGTCTTGCTGGCCATGAGGGGCCTTAGTGATATGAATGATGCTCAGCATAAAGTGGTTGTTCCAGGAATGTACTTGAGAAATGTTGAAACACGTCTTAGTGAGATTGATGATGTTATCCATACAGGAGAGTACAGGGACGGTAGGGACGTACTGGATTATATGGTTAAAAGGATAGCGAGGTCTTATCATATAGAGGAGATGACTGGTGAGATAAGACGTATGGTCATCAATGCGCTTGGAAGTAACACGGTCAACCTTGCTGCAACATGTCGTTACAGGCAGGAATTACCTATTGCTACATCGTTAGGGGACTTTTTTGCTGCGCTTATGGGTACTATGCATTCGGCTTCTCTTCCTTATGTCGACTATCCCATAGATTCTACTGAGATACGGGGAGATACTTCAGAAATTTCCCATTACCCCGGCCGAGGACCATGTGTCGGAGGTAGCCAGAGTACTCACCGGGGAGATACCTCAGGAATTCCCCATCACACCAGAGTCGACAGTCCGGGAGTTGTGCAGGGGGTCGTACATGCAGCCACCCAGGGGGTTGTGCAGGGAACGATAGACCTTTTGATCGAGTCCGACGACGGCTTAATTGTCGTCGACTTCAAGACGGAGAGACTCATTGAGCAGCCAAGTATGGTGTCAGGTATACCAGAGGCATCGGTGATACCAGAGGCATCAAAGGCGTTAGATGCGTCAGGCAAACTATTGAATGAGGTATCCGACCGGATATCAAATGGAACTTCTGGCAAGTTGTCAGATAAGGATGGGCCAGGCAATAGGTCCAACGAGTATGGTAGGTCAAACGAGTATGAGTGGAACAGTCATATTTATCAATTGGCCTGTTATGCAGGCATGGTGGAGGCTGTTACCAAAAAGAGCGTATCTAAGTGTGTCGTCGTCTATCTCGGTGGAGAGAAGGTCGTAGAACGATTTGTTGAAGGTAACGATCTTCGAGAGGCTATGCGATATGTGGGTAGACGGTTGGATGGAATGTAGCTGTCTATAGAGTTGGATGGAATGGATGTGAACCTCCTCGTCCTTATGGACGGGGCTTCTGACCACGTCCACCAATTGGGGGTTACTTGGCATCGCTGTCCTTATGCCACCACAGCCAACAGGCTTGGCTCCTGATTAGAGCTGATAAGTAGCAGTTAATCGGCGTGTACGGCACGGAGACCTGCCCACACCAGATCTGTCAACCTCCTGGCCAGCAATTCTGCCTCTTCTTGAGTCGGTGGCGGTGGCGGATCGCTACGGCTGTATATTTCCACCCAGTGTCTACTGACTGCTACTCCCATTCCTACTACTGCTTGTGCAAGCATGGTACGGTGCTCTTCTTCAAGTCCGATATCGATGAGGTTACGGATTATACCAGCTATGGAGTCCTCTACATTTCGCAAGGCCAGAGAGAGATTTCTGTCGTCTTGCATGTCGCTCATAAGAAGTAACCTGAATGTATCCATTTCGGTTGCCAGTAGCGTAAAGAATGCCCTAAACCCGAACTCCACCTGCTCTTTCGGTGATGTAGCACTGGCTGTAGCGGTTGCAATGGCATCTATTAGCTTGGTGCTTGCGTTGGTGACCAATTCCTTGTACAGAGAACGCTTGGAGGGGAAATGCTGGTAGAGTATAGGTTTGGTAATTCCCGCCAGCATGGATATGTCCTCCATGGTGGTCCCCTTATATCCCTTGGCCGAGAACGCTATCCCAGCTACATTGAGCAGTTGTTGGCGCCGTTGCTCGGCAGGCATCCTGCGTCTGCGTTGCCGACCGTATTCATGTCCTGTATTTGAAGGAGCAACATCGCCAGTCTGACCTCCTCCTGGGGCAACGTGATCGTTGGTCGAGATGTCGGCCCTTTTCCCGCTTGTCTCGTCTATGTCGAGTGGAGCTCTTGTCTTGCTGATTATCTCGTCTGTACTGCTTGGTGCCATAGAAAGATATTATCACGTCACCAAAGGGTTCGTATAGGTGAGTAGTGTGTATAGGTGAGTAGTGTGTATTTACTTCTCCGCCTTGCACTGCTTGTATGGATGAACAACTCCCTGATCCAAGCTGATCCAACCTGATCCAAGCTGCCTATCTGCTGAGTATCTTAATTGGTTTTTATTATTGCAGGACTTTGATAGTCTTAGTGATAAGTAGTGTAGCCGAGTTTATGGATTGAGAGGTTGATAGACATATGGAATCGAGTCAGGAGTTGCTTTATTCAGTAGATAACGGAATAGCAAGAGTCACGATAAACAGGCCAGAGGCACGTAATGCCATGTCACCAGCTGTTATCGCAGGGTTGCTTGGTGCAATACGCAGTGCAACAGAGGATACTTCTGTAAGGGTGGTGGTGCTGGCTGGAGCAGGCGATAAGGCTTTTTGTGCTGGTGCTGACCTGTCCAATATGTTCGATTCGTCTTCAAGCGAAAACGGACCAGGAGTGCTAGAAGGGCATGAGGCGAGGGGAGATATAGTGAAGCTGTTCAAAGAGATGTGGTCGATGGGTAAACCGACGATTGCTAAAGTACAGGGATGGGCGCTGGCCGGTGGATTTGGTTTGGCTATGGCATGTGATATAGTAGTGGCTTCAGAGAAGGCTCGCTTTGGTGCCCCTGAGATAAATGTAGGATTATGGCCGTTTATCATTACTGTTCCACTGATGCGTTCTATGCCGCCAAAAATAGCTTTGGAGCTTATGCTTACTGGGCGTGTAGTAGGAGCCAGTGAGGCAAAAGAGGTTGGATTTGTCAATAGAGTTGTCCCTCACGATGAACTTGATGGTGTGGTAGACGAACTTGCTTCTACGCTTGCAAGTCGTTCGCCTACATTGATGCGTCTGGGGAGGAATTCGTTTTATTCTGTGTGGGGCGCAAAGCCAGATGATGCATTTCCATATCTTCAGACTATGCTGACTTTGGCATCTATGACTGAGGATGCGAAGGAGGGTATAAGCGCCTTTTTGGAAAAGAGAGATCCCGTATGGAGGGGCAGGTAACATGCCCAAGACTGCATTGATTACCGGAATTACTGGACAGGACGGCTCTTATCTCGCTGAACTGTTACTGGAAAATGGTTACAAAGTCGTCGGGATGATGAGAAGGAGCTCGACTCTTAATTTCGAGCGAATTGCACATATACAGGATAAGATTACTCTTGTCTCTGGGGACCTATTGGATGAAGCATCGTTGATGGCAATCTTGCGTGAGCACAGGCCTGACGAGGTGTACAATCTTGCAGCCCAATCTTTTGTGCAGGCCTCCTGGAGCCAGCCGGTATTGACCGGCGAGACGACTGCTATGGGGGTAACTCGCTTATTGGATGCAATAAGGATGGTAGACCCGGAGACTCGTTTCTACCAGGCATCTACTTCTGAGATGTTCGGTAAAGTGCATGAGGTTCCGCAGAGTGAGACTACGCCATTTCATCCGAGGAGCCCATATGGGGTGGCCAAGGTATACGGGCACTGGATCACTATCAATTACCGTGAAAGCTATGGGCTCTATTCCGCATCCGGTATCCTATTCAATCACGAGAGTCCTAGGAGAGGATTGGAGTTTGTAACTCGTAAGGTTACTTACGGTGTGGCCAGAATTGTCAAAGGACTACAAGACAAAGTCGTGCTTGGCAATCTTGACTCCAAGCGTGATTGGGGGTATGCGGTCGATTATGTGCAGGCAATGTGGCTCATGCTTCAGCAGGAAAAGCCAGAAGATTTCGTTATTTCGACAGGAGAGACACACTCGGTAAGAGAGCTGTGCGAAGTAGCATTTGCGCGTGCAGGGCTTGACTGGCAGCGCTATGTAGAGATTGACGAGCGTCTTATCCGGCCAGCAGAGGTAGACTTGTTGGTAGGAGATTCGAGCAAGGCCAAGACTTTACTTGGATGGGAGCCTCGAGTAGGGTTCAATGAGCTTATAGAGATGATGGTCGATTCTGACATGAAGTTGGTGGATGGTCAGGCGTAGTGAATGACCGAACAGAGTGAATTGTTAGACGTAGCAGATAATGCCTTAGGTAGAGCACGTGATCTGTTAGCGGAAGCATCAAGGGTGGTGGTACTAACCGGTGCCGGTATCTCGACAGATTCAGGAATTCCCGATTTCAGGGGACCTAAAGGGGTATGGACCAGGGATCCCGAGGCTGAAAAACTTTCCGATATCCGTTATTACGTATCTGATGACAATATAAGGCGTAGGGTGTGGGAGGATAGGCTACACTCTCCGGTATGGCAGGCGGTGCCCAATGCGGGCCATCTGGCGCTGGTCG
>JAJZWK010000055.1 GCA_021846725.1 Actinomycetes bacterium
AACGCGCTGGCAGACTGTGTGCGGTAAATATGACATAAACCTTCAGCCCATACCCTTCTGAGAATACATCCTTTAATGGTACGTCATTTGAAGATATATCACTACCAGATATGCCTGCTATTGTATCAACAACTCGGTCTGCCCACATATCAATAAGTCTTGGTGCCAAATGCCATGATCTGACCATATCAAATCGAATCTGTTTTAAGTATCCACCATCTGCTCTACCTTTTTCTCGTGTCAGCTGCTTTGACTGCAATGCTGCCTGTACACGACTTTCATATTCGCCTATGCTGGCTTTAGAGAAGTGAGGAGCCAGAACCAACCCTATAATCCTATCTACCTCTTGGACATCCATCCCTCTCAGCAGAGTATCCAACCCACTTTCTATCAAAGGTACAAAGTGTTTCATGCCCAATGAAACTCTAAACCCACCTGGGTATTCCCTTTCAAGCACCTGCACAAGATTCCGGTAATGCTCTTCAGTCAATTCCAGTAATGGGGATAGCCCACCTATCGCCATGTATCGATTCCGCAGATCGTCCACTTCAGCCTGGGCCGGCTTTCTTGAACGAATAGACTCCAAGAATAAGGGTAAATCCTCCATACGAGTAGGAGTTCCATGCGCCATAAGCAATATACCTATCATACAGAACCTACCAAACTACCAGGAGTTACCGAATGTACCAATTCTACAATTCTGTTCAATACTTCCGGGTCAGTACCAGGCAGTACGCCATGTCCCAAGTTGAAAATATGACCCCTACCTTCGCCCTCCATAAGTATCCGCATTACCTCCTTCTCTATTGCATCCCATGGAGCAAAACAGTAGGTCGGATCCAGGTTTCCCTGAACAGACAACTTATTACCGCTCTTTTGCAACTGCCCTTTAACCGTGCTCAAAGGCATTTTCCAATCCACGCTTACGACATCACAACCACTAACAGCTATCTGATCAATCAGGTGAGAAGCTGAAAGTGCAAAGTATATACGCGGTACCCCAAAATAAGCAATACTGTCCATAATAAGTTTCACCGATGGAAGTACAAAACGTTTGTACTCAGCAGCAGTCAATATTCCTGCCCAAGAATCGAATATTTGCACTGCAGCGGCACCAGCATCTACCTGTGCCGTAAGGAAATCAACAGCCATTACAGCAAGATTGTTCATGAGTCGATCAAAAAGAGAAGGATCTGCCCTCATCATAGTTTTTGTTTCTATATAATTCTTCGAACTCCCACCCTCGATGAGATAACTGGCCACTGTAAAAGGCCCACCTGCAAAACCTATAAGCGGTGTTCCCGAATCACGTAGCTCCTCCACGACCAGTTTCACCGTCTCGATCACAAAAGGAATATCCGTTTCGGGCTCGAGCCTCCTCAGTCTAGCCAGGTCAGATTCCGATCTGAACGGCTCCTTTACATAGGGTCCCTTACCTTGGGTAATTTCGATACCGAAATTTACCGCTGTCAGTGGAACCATAATGTCAGAATAGAGTATGGCTGCATCTACTCCATATCTCTTAACGGGCTGCAAGGTGATCTCTGCTGCAAGCTCAGCCGATCGTACGGTGTCGAGAATCGAGCCGTTGCCTCGTATACGCCTATACTCAGGCAGAGAGCGTCCGGCTTGACGCATGAACCAAACGGGGACATGGTCGACTGGACGGTTGACTGCTGCAGGCAATAGAGAACTGATCATACTGAAGTTTATTACAAAAAAGCTTATGGTAAAAGTCTTACCACTCAGGGATTATAATAGTTGATTAACCGACATGACATATGGCAGGTTATACAGTGAATCGTTGAACCTTTTAGGGAGGAGCAATAGAAGTCCATCGACTACATCAAGAAATAGCTCTTGAACAGGAACATCTTGATATTGCACATAGAAGAATTGCAGATATGGTGACCGAAGCACGGGCGCAACTGGCTAAGGCTCTCAAAAGCTACCAGGGTGGAACACCCCAAAGTAAGTTTGAACGAGATGCCACAGTAAACGGTATTCTCACGACCATCAAGCGACTGGACACCGATAACGACCCGCTGATCTTCGGACGCATTGACTTAGACCGTCAAGACGGTAAGCGTGAGGCATTCCACATAGGTCGCATGGGCGTACTGGATGATAATCTTGACCCCCTGG
This sequence comes from Actinomycetes bacterium, assembly GCA_021846725.1. Lineage (GTDB taxonomy): Bacteria > Actinomycetota > Acidimicrobiia > Acidimicrobiales > JAMCPL01 > JAMCPL01. The sequence continues at coordinate 2,146 of JAJZWK010000055.1, forward strand.
TAATCGATTGGAGGGCTCCAATGGCTGAACCATTTTATCGTGCCACTGGACGAGATACTATGGGATTAGTACTGCGACGCCACATCGAAGTGAGAAACAGAAAAGTATTATCGCTGGAAGATGAATGGTTCGTTGCACAAGATGATAAATCCACCTATCCACACGAGCTTTCTGATGGATCAAGTGGGGACAGCGAGACAAACAATAGTAGGGATACTAGTAATGTCGGCGCGCCAGGTGCCCTTCTTACTGCCCTAGAGAGACCTAGAAGCGCCCACATGAGAGACATGATCGCCACCATCCAAAAGGAGCAGGATGAAATAATCAGATCATCGCTACGTGGAACCCTGGCAGTACAAGGAGGTCCAGGGACAGGAAAGACGGCAGTGGCATTACATAGGGCGGCATATCTCCTGTACACACATAGATTCCCACTTGAAACTCAAGGCATCCTGGTAATAGGCCCCAATCCAGTATTCCTCAAATACATCGAACATGTACTTCCATCATTGGGTGAGTCCGGGGTACATCTCGCGTCACTGCAAGGATTAGTACGCGGCATATCACCATCATTTAACGATGCTTATCAAATAGCGAGATTAAAGGGTGACATACGCATGGCTAAACTCTTGAGAAGAGCTATACGCACAAGGGAACGTCCGCTCCGCGACGACCAGTCAATACCATACGGGTCAGCAACCCTTGTCCTGAGGGCAAATGATACTAATCGTATGATAGCCGAGGTAAGACGACTCAGAGGAACACACAACGCCAAAAGAGCAATTCTGGAACAGATGATCAGCAACTACCTACTCGAACAATATAGAGCTAGGACACACATAGCTGCAGCAGGTGATAGAGAACGGGAGAAAATCACCCAATGGCTCCATGAAATGTCTGATGAACTGGCAAATATACCGACCGAATTGCCAACTGAGAATGCTCTGCCAAAGGACGGAGAACTGGCTGAACTGAACGCAGTAACCGAAGTGGACAATACAATCAGGAATATAACAGATGCCAAAGCTACCGAAGGAATACTGAAAGTGCCAGAATTGCGCACAGCACTATGGCGAATGTGGCCACGCTTGACTCCTGAAATGCTGCTAAACGATCTATTCGGTTCTAAAGCATTGCTTCAGGCTGCTGGTAAGGGACTATTCACATCCGAAGAGCTCTCCCTACTCTATAGAGAGAGCAGCGTCGACCCTTCAGATATCAAATGGTCGTATGAAGATCTAGCACTGATAGACGAAGCCAGAGTATTGTTAGGAACATACGACTCTGGTGTTAGCAAAAATCCTAAGCAGGACAACCGACACGGTGCAAACAAGAGACGCACACACTTCTCGCACTCTCACTCGGCCCATACCGGACGAGCAGTGGCAGACCCTGACGAAGAATCGACCAAAACATACGGATATATTGTAGTAGATGAAATACAACGGTTATCGCCTATGGAACTTCGAATGATAGCTCGACGGTCTACCTCTGCCAACATGACACTTGTAGGTGATCTTGCTCAGGCAACTGGCGCAAACCCAGTATCATCGTGGGATGACATATATACCTATATGAATTTAGATACAGAGAACACACGAAAGGTAGAGTTGACTGTCAGTTACCGCACACCTGAAGAGATATTGAAGGCCGCTAGACCTGTAGTAGATTCATACATGCAGGACATACCCCCTGTCAGCGCAATACGCTCTACGGGCATCAGGCCTAAAGCACACAGACTGGAGGGTGACCTTTCTCGAACAGCTGCTTCTCTGGCGGTCTCAATTGTGACCAAGCTTTTATCGACAGATGGGCGGTCCGATAGTGATGAATTCGGTGGGGAACCAGGAGATATATGTGCAATAATCGCCCCCTCTGCTTTGTGCAATACCTTGGCCGATTTATTCACTGATCTCCTCGAGCGACACGAATTACCTTGGAACCAGGAAATACAACTCGTTTCAGGTGACAGTGCGGTAAGAAGCTCGGCTTTGAACATAGTGCCCGCCTCATTGTCAAGCGGGTTGGAGTTTGACCATGTGATTCTGGTGGACCCTAAAGGCATAATAGATGAATCACCTATGGGAATAAAGTCGCTTTACGTAGCAATGACACGACCGACCAAGACGCTTCACCTGCTGTACTCTGGAGAGTTGCCACAGATGCTGAACGATGGTATTATGCTGAATTAAGATAACCTTTTAAGATGACCTTGGTAAACTGGTCGCAGGTGATCACAGCTTACTGAGGATTCATGCTTGAATTAATAATTAATTAGGAAACGGTACAATAGGAAACGGTACAATAGGGAACGAAAGTAGAAAACAGAATGGGAACAAGGTTTTACGGCTCCGTCAAACAAGATAGGCAGGTGGTCTGACTTGACAGAGACCATAACATTCAAGCCTATGTCGTTTGATGGTAACGGTCACAGGCAGAAATTTGAACGCCCATCACTTCTGGCTGTAGGTATACTTATATGGCTCGGCTCTGAGTTGATGTTCTTCAGCGGTCTTTTCGCTGCCTACTTTACCATTAGAGCTCACGCCGCTGTGTGGCCACCACCGGGAACCAAACTTGACCTCGTGCAGGCATCCATATTCACAGTTGTACTGTTAGCGTCCAGCCCAACCATGCAAAAGGCCGTATGGGAAATAGAAAAGGGAAACCGAGTCAGTGCAAGACGCTGGTTGATTGTGAGCTTCATACTTGGCTTGGCGTTCGTAATAAACCAGGGAGTGGAGTGGGTTTCACTAACAACACGCGCAAACACGAATGCTTACGGATCGCTGTTCTTTCTCATGACTGGATTACACGGGTTGCACGTTATATTAGGGTTGGTAGCTATGCTCTTCCTGCTCGGTCGAATGCGTGGGATGTCGGGGGACCCTGGAGAATTAAGCGTATTCCAGGGTGTAAGTTACTACTGGCATTTCGTCGACATAATGTGGATTGGCCTTTTCAGCTGTTTGTTCCTCTTAAAGACCGGATAAGGATCTCTAACTACCTGACATGAAATCTATAACACATAAATTAAGTAAGATACTTCCATTAATTCTGGTTGTAGGAGTTGTACTTTTCGAAGTACTCTCGCAATCATCTACGCCTAGAGTTGCATCATCCAATACGATAAACACTTCGCTCAGCGCGTCTTACAGTAAATCCATCGCAAAGCCCACACCCTCTGGTGGCTCTACTTCAAATTCCAACAGCTCCTCTTCCGCTGCAACTCTGCACAAAAGCTCTACTGGTCCATCTGAGGCAGCCAAGGCTCGTGGAAGCACTTCTACAAGTGCTTCCACAGCCACTTCTACAGCACCAGCATCGAAATATGCACCATTAAAGAATCCATTAAGGAACGCTGTGACTCCAAAGAAAACGACATCGCATACGTTCAATCCAATTACCTATGAAAAAATACGTAAGTCCTATGTAGCAGCAGGTAAGGTTCTATTTGAAGCTACCTGTGCATCCTGTCACGGAGTAAATGCATTTGGAACTTCACGAGCACCAAACTTGGTCGGTCTCGGCGCTGGTACAGTAGATCTATGGGTCTCAAACGGATGGATGCCCCTTGAAAACTTGACACTACAGCCTGCAGTCAAGCCTCCAAAATACACCACCAAGCAAGCTCAGGAGATAGCCGACTTCGTAGCATCACTCTCAAGAATAAACGGTCCGGGAATACCACAAGTAAACCTGCACAATGCCAATATTCAGAATGGCTTATCGCTATTTGCCCTGAACTGTGCCGCTTGCCACACAATTACAGGCTCAGGTGATGCACTTGCATCCGGTTACTTTGCTCCCACGCTGCACTTGGCCACAAAAACCCAGGTAGCTGAAGCTGTACGTACGGGGCCAGGTAATATGCCAAGATTCAGTGCCAAACAACTTTCCAATAGGCAATTGGCAGACTTGGTCGCGTATGTTACTGGTTATATACAGCACCCTGTGAACAGAGGCGGACTTGCACTCGGTGGTGTAGGTCCAGTAGCTGAAGGATTCATTGCACTGTTGTTGGGTGTAGGAGGATTGATGTTGGTAGCTTTTTGGATAGGAGATCACCGTAGATGAGCAACGAAACTGACAATACAACTGCTGATATGCCGAATACTGATATGCCTAAGAGTGATATGCCGTTACCTGTTGCAGCACTGAACGACCCTCACCTAGCGCCAGCTGCAAAAAACGTCAAGCATACAGAGAAGTGGATTGCCTTTTTCATCATTTTGGGAGCACTTGGATTTGCCGGATACGGTGCAGTGTATTGGCAGGGAGGCCAGCCACAGGTCGAGGGGATCACCCTTGGTGTCGGTCTTGTATCTATTGGCATAGCACTGGCTGCCTGGGGCAAGTACCTGCTTCCCAGAGGTCCTTTCGTAGAAGAGCGTCACTCCATGCGCTCTACCGATGTAGAAAGGGAACAGCTGGTAACAGCTGTAACAGAACGAGGTAAACTGGTAATGCACCGAAGAGGCTTCCTTGGAAAAGCACTTGGTGCAGCTGCCGGGATACTGGGAGTTGTAATCACATTCCCGTTGATCAGATCATTGGGGCCACTTCCAAAATTAGGCTTGGACAAGACCAATTGGAAAAAGGGTTCATATCTTGTAACAGTACATGGTAGAAAGATAAAAGCTGACGACCTGGAGGTAGGGGGTATTATTACAGTGTTTCCACCGGGACATGAAGGGAGCGCTGTGGATCAAACAGTACTGCTAAGGGCCTCAACTTCCCCATTCACCACCAAACCAGGAAGAGAAACTTGGACTCCAAATGGATACATAGCCTATTCAAAAGTATGCACCCATGCAGGATGCCCAGTAGGTCTGTACCAGGAGCAGACTCAGCAATTACTCTGCCCTTGCCATCAATCTCTATTCGATGTCCTTGATGGTGCACAACCTGTATTCGGTCCAGCACCGCGTCCTCTCCCACAACTGCCGCTGATGATAGATTCTGAAGGATACCTAAGGGCTCAGGCACCTTACGACCAGCCTATAGGACCTGGATTTTGGGAACGCTCATGAGCAATACTACTTCTGCTAGCCGCTCTCGATCGACAAGTAAGTTCGACAAAGCTACAGACAAGGCAATCGGATGGCTTGATGACAGGCTTGGGGTAGGCAAGGGAAGATCACTGCTGGATAAGATATTTCCAGACCATTGGTCTTTCCTTCTTGGAGAGATAGCTCTTTACTCATTTATAGTACTCGTTCTTACAGGCATCTTCCTGTCCTTGTATTTCGTCCCTTCCACCCATGAAATTGTCTACCATGGACCATACGCTCCCCTGAGAGGAAAGCTGGTTTCAGAAGCATACGCGTCGACACTGCGCATATCTTTCAGCGTTAGGGGTGGCCTTGTAATCCGGCAGATGCACCATTGGGCAGCAGATGTATTCGTTGGAGCAATTGCGATCCATATGATGCGTATATTCTTTACAGGGGCTTTCCGTAAACCCAGGGAGCTGAACTGGATGGTAGGAGTAACTCTACTGATGCTGGCTATTGTAAATGGATTCCTAGGGTACTCTCTACCGTACGATCTGGTATCAGGTACAGGACTTCGTATAGCCTATTCAATCATACTCTCTATCCCACTTGTAGGATCCTATCTTGCATTCTTCTTGTTTGGTGGGGTATTCCCCGGCAACGGTTCAATAGAGCCACGCATGTTTATCCTGCATGTACTGGTGGTTCCTATCATCATAGCTGCGTTGATTGGTGCCCACCTATTCATGCTGGTTCGCCAGAAACATACCCATTTCCCTGGCAAGGGGAGGACAGAAGATAACGTAGTTGGGTCTCCTCTCTATCCCACATTCATGGCAAAGACCCTGGGACTATTCTTTATCGTTACAGGAGTGTTGTGGCTACTCGGTGGATTGGTGCAGATCAACCCTATATGGCAATTCGGCCCCTACGAGCCATACAAAATCACTTATGCCGTTCAGCCTGACTGGTACATGGGTTGGCTGGATGGTGCTCTAAGGATCATGCCTTCGTGGGAGTTCACCGGATTCGGTCATACCATTCCGCTGGAAATCTTCCTACCAGCTATATTGTTCCCGGGAATAACCTTTACGCTCTTTTATGCCTGGCCATTCATTGAGGCCAAGATCACCAAAGACTACGCTGTACATAACATCTTGGATTTCCCCAGATACCGTCCTAAGCGTACTGCGTTGGGAGCCGCTGGCGTAGCATTCTACTTTACGTTGTTTGCTGCAAGCTCTACTGACGTGCTGGCCAACTTTTTCCAGGTATCACTCAATACAGTGCTGTGGTCCTTCCGTATCCTTGTGATAGCTGTCCCCGTGGCGGTTGGACTGGTAACATATCAAATCTGCAAAGAACTGGCGACCGTTCCAATACCGGACGAGCCTAAGCGTAGTGTAATTATCACCCGGACAGACGAAGGTTCCTACGAGATGGAGGAGGCGGATATACGTCCAGGCGATGAAACAGATGAACTCAGCCCCATACCTGTTCCAGTGAGAATAAATACTGACGATTCAGTGGATGGCGATGTTGGGTCCGACTACCTAGATGAGGTTCCGGGGGTCAGGCGAGTTTCCCGCTAGTACCTCGTAGGTCCGCTAGTACCTCGTAGGTAGCGTAACGTTATCCGGCTAATCAGGGGCATCATCTGGCTGGCAGGAACCCATGGTTATTTGCAAGACGCTACGCTAACGATCTGCGCTTTTCTTCAGTGATATACTGACCTTTTATTCCATACGTTCAAGATAAACTATAGCGTATGGAAAAAGAAGAATGGGATAGACGCTACAAGGAAAATGATCTCGTATGGGGCTGGACTCCAAACGAATTGCTGGTACAGGAAGTGAACGACCTAAAGCCTGGACGCTCTCTGGATATGGCCTGTGGTGAGGGTCGTAATGCGATATGGCTTGCAAGTATCGGATGGAAGTCTACTGGAATTGACTTCTCTTCAGAAGGTATTAAAAAAGGCAAGCAAATGGCCGCTGAATTGGGAGTAGAGGTGGAGTGGCTAGAGGCAGATCTGCGCAAGTGGGAACCACCTGAATCTGCTTACGATTTAATAGTATCGCTGTATGTACACATGATGCCAGATGAAATAGGAAGAGTGCATAGAAACGCTACAACCGCCCTGGCTCCGGGTGGAACCATGATAGTAATAGGCCACGATCTCACGAACCTGACCGATGGCTATGGAGGACCTCCCTTCCCTGATGTCCTGTTCACTCCCGAACGGATAGCTCAAGACCTTGATCAGCTGGTTGTAGAAAAAGCGGAAAGAGCAAAACGAACTATAAAGACCGACGATGGAGAGAAGACAGCCATAGACACGCTTGTCAGGGCACATAAACCTAACTAGTATAGTGACACGCAAATAATCATGGGGTCCCACCAGTTAGATGACACCTCTGACCATAAAGCATCCGTATTAGATCCTGAAGAAGCGCTCATGGCATGGATCTCGCCAGCTAAATCACACCCGTGACCGTAAAGCCAGGGGGACGACAAGTCGAAATGCTTATTCACTGAACCTACTATGCCTCCACAGACTTTAATTTACGTCCGAACCTTACCAACAAGCTGATCTGCTAAGATAGCTCCGTCTACGCAGTAGCTCATGCAACCAGGAGGAGTGCGAGAGTGGACGAATCGGACGGTCTCGAAAACCGTTGTGGCCATTAGGTCACCGTGGGTTCGAATCCCACCTCCTCCGCTTTGTAATGTCGCGGGACAAAGTGGACAGTCGAACCTGCACTTTGTAGTCATATCAACTTCCTCCTATTGGTTGGTAACTTTTAGTTGGATCAAAGGTAAGATGGCGAAGAAGCTCTCC
>JAJZWK010000056.1 GCA_021846725.1 Actinomycetes bacterium
TACGTCACAAGCTAGTACGTCTGTCTGTACATCCCAATCTGGAGTGCTAGTCGACATTCCCGCACTCATATACCATCCTATTCGTACTGTACCCAAGTCTCCTGAGATCGTTCGACCCAGCGTACCAGTGACCCTTTCGCATACTGCAGCCCTTTCGCATACTGCAGCTACAGTAGACGCGGTAGAGTTGACTGCATGGCGTCGTAGGTTGGACAGTATGATATCTTCTGATCCAGTAGGTATAGACAGTCGTTGTGATAGGGGCATTGAAATATCTGGTTATCATATTGGTCTCTATCTGGAGGGAAATTTGGATATATTGCGTGTTCCTGCCGTGGCGTTTCACCCCTCTCCGCTCATGGCTAGAAAGGCAATCGGCATTGCTGCGATAGAAAAGTACATAAAGGATATCAGAGTTCATGCAGGTAGGGAAGGGGCTATCGATTTGGCCAGGTATGTAGAAGAAGTGCTCGATATCTCTTTCAAGGACGTGTATGCCCGTAGATGTGGATATGGTGCTGCCACATGGCGTTCCAGCCGTCATTGGTGGGCAGAGTGGTATGCTCAGTTGTCTTCGACCAAAAAAGCATTGGTGAAGGCGGAGGCAATTAACTGGGTATCTAATGCCTGGCCGGCATTGAGGTGGATGCTACTACCTCCCACTACTGAGTTTGGTCCTAGCAAAGCCTGTTGGCGTCTACCGTATAGTGATCGGTTGCGTGTAGCCGCACGATGGGATCTCAAAGTACGGTACCCATCTGAGGGATTCTCTGTATTAAGTATCTTGGATGGATCGACGCCTTCACGATGGGAAGAGGCACTCTGCCTTCCTATGCTTGTACATTTGATGAACGGTAATCCTGACAAGGTAGGGGGTCTCGGCGGAGTACCGGTACGGTCTGTTGGTATATGGCTTGGAAGTGGTCAGGTGAGAACCTGCGACATATCATGGGAGTTGCTGGAGATGACCGCTACGGCATCGCTTAATACTTTGAAGTCTATCAATCAGCCCCCCTGAAATCACTTACCAAGGAAAAATACTGGCGAAGTAGCCCGTTGGCGTTTTCGCATCGCCCGCCAACAGGAACGATACGGGTTGGCAAAGAAAAAGATGGGCGTTCAAGGAAGATGTAATTTCCTGATGCCTGGCAAACTCCTTGCCGTTGTCAAAAGTGACTGTGCATAAGTGCAAACTCCTTTTCTAGTTATCGGTAAAGTGGAAGAGTTGTTATCCCAGCTAATCAGAGTATCTCAGATGTTGCACTTCGAAGTTGAATCCGACTTATGATGTAAGTGATGACGGTTGCATTCATTGTTGTATTTGGTCTATTCATACTGGGACTGGGAATACTCGTATATTTTATGGTTAGATGGGGTCACGGTGAAGATCGGCGAAGGAACAAAGATCGTGGGCTGGATGATCGTGGGCTGGATGGTGGAGTGGCCAAAAACGGTACACTGTAGGCTGTTTCACCGTCCTGCTATTTGGGTACCTGCTATTTGAGTACCTGTTATTCAAGTAAAGTCACCTTCATGCCTTGGGTGGATAGTAATAGTAATAGTAATAGTAATAGTATCTGTGTATTATGTGACTATTAACTGGAAGTCTTAGATACAGTGGAAGCATCAGATGCAATGAGTGACCTTAGGGAGTCCACCTGTGCGGCACTGCCTATGACTATCATGACCTCACCAGCTACTATCTTTGCATTGGATGATGGAATTGTGCGGAACTCCTTACCCGGTTCACGCATTGCCAGCACCAGCGTTCCAGTACGATCATGTATGCGAGCACTGCTCAGCGTCTGTCCTGCCAGGGGGGAATCAGATGGTACATCGACCTGTTCAAGGCGGAACTCCAGATTGGAGTTGTGCATTACCACATCCAGAAACTCTGCAACGTGAGGTTGAGTTGCCAGGGCTGCCATACGTGCACCACCCAGGTCTTGAGGATCGACCACCCGGTCGGCACCGGCTTGCAGTAGCTTGTCGGCTGCCTGCTGTGTAGCTGCCCGTGCAACTATAAATAGATTAGGGCACATAGAGCGAGCTGTAAGGGTTACATACAGGTTGTCAGCATCGGCATTTAACGCGGTAACAAGCACCCGAGCACGTTCTATGCCTGCTGAGCGCAGTATGTTCTCGTCGGTGGCATCTCCCTGTACGTTAGGTAGATCGATCTTTTCCAGACGTTGTGTAGCAATATCTATGACCACGACATCAGACCTGTTCTGTTCTCCCAGGTGCCTGGAGATGGCCCTCCCGACGCGACCCCATCCGCATACTATGATGTGATTGTTCATTGATTTGATGCTCTTTTCCATTCTATGTCTTTCAAGGGTATCACTTAAGTAGCCTTCAACGAATGATTCGACCAATACGCTGAAGGTGTATGCAGCCATCCCGACTCCAGCCAGGATCAACATAATGGTAAATACCTTTTCCCCATTATTAAAGCGATGGACTTCGCCAAAGCCTACTGTAGTCACGGTGATAACCGTCTGGAATATAGCATCAAGCAAGCTGTAGCCAAAGGCTATGTATCCAATTGTGCCACCCGCCAGCACCAACAATAGACCGGTTATTCCTATGACCAGTTTTTTGGTAGCAACTTTATGCGGCGCATTTTCCACTGGTAATATTATAGCTAGCGGTCTGTCCTGTAAGTATGGAATGACCGGGGAAGTCGAAGGGGCTGAGAATAGCCAGAGAGAATCCAAGAATGGTAGGTGGTAAAAATGATCGAAACAGATAGTACCGGTAGCTCAAGAACGACACTTGAGGAGCGACTTGGTTACCCGGCGGGCACAAAGTTGCTGATCTTGAACTGTGACGATCTGGGTTCCTGTCACTCAAGCAACATTGCAGTGTATGAGTGCCTGCGCGATGGGTTGGCTACCAGCTCTACTTTGATGGTGCCCTGTCCGTGGTCGAGAGGGGCGGCATCAATGTATGGGGGAGAAGATATAGGTGTGCATTTGACGATGAACTCAGAGTTTGATCTATGCAGGTGGGGACCGATTACCTATGCTCCATCATTATTCGATGGTGATGGTGGGTTTCCCCGTACTGTAGTCGACGTATGGGATCATGCTGACATGGATGAGGTACGCAAGGAATGTTATGCCCAGATTGAAAGGGCTATACTTTGGGGGTTTGACGTGAGTCATCTGGATGCCCATATGGGTACGATGCAGATCAAGGCGGAGTTCTTCGATGTCTATCTGGATATGGCAGTAGAGTTCAACGTTCCATTGAGGCTATCTGGTCCCGAAACCGAGGAACTCATTGGGTTCCCATTCCGTTCGCTGGCCGATGAAGCAGGAGTAATTTATCCAGATAATTTCTTGTTTATCCCCGAGATGGGCACTAGGAAGTTTCTTGTAGACGCAGTGCCACACCTGAAGCCAGGAGTTACTGAGGCATATTTGCATCCTGCTGTCGAGAGCGAAGAGCTAAAGGCATTTGCACCGGATTGGGAGGCTCGTGTAGACGACTACAACTTGTTGGCGCATGACCAGTCATTCAAGGAGTTGCTCGAAGCCAACGATATCAAGCTAATAGGGTATAGGGAACTGAGAAGTCTTATGCGCGGTGAGTCGGTAGCGTAGCGTAGTGAATTGTTCATTCTTTTCATGGACGACAAGATAGCACGATCTTGCCCGTCAGGGCATACAGCAAGCCCATAATGGCATACAACAATCCAAGATACGAACACCTGGCGACTGCATCCCCACCAATAGAGCATGTGACCCCCGCCCTATATGGCTCTATAAGTAGGCTCTATGAGTGTCAGAGAGGGTGCTACGGTGAAGCTCTTAGAACTCGGTGATTTCGAGGATGTCTTTCTGCAGTTGCTTGTACTCGGGTGAGTTGGTGATTGGTAGCAATGACATCATCTTGCCCATGTTCCCGTCTATTTTGACCTTGCCTTGCATGAATGCTGCATTGGCATCCAATTCGCCCTTCTGTACCTTTATGGCATCTGCATAGCCAAGCGTAAGAGTGATCTCTGCGCCCTCCAGCTTGCCTAATTTACTCTCGACGATCTTGCCGTCCTTGATTACCCAGTAGTAGTCAATGTTTCCTCCCTCTGCACCGGTAACTACGTATTGAAGAGTAGCATTTACTCCGGGGCGCTCCGGCTGACCTTCAGCCATACGCTGCGTTTCGTCCAACCATTCCTGTGTTAGCCATTTTGACATTGTTGCCGTGCCTCCTTCTCTAATAATACTTTATAGCCTATAGTTACTATACAGTACGTGGGCTGCTTTGTCCACTCGAAATGCTGTATAGATGTGCAGATGATGGTTAGAACGTAGCACCGTTAGCAACCTCGTGGTTGGTCGGTGCATTAATGAGGTGCTAGTATAATCGAAAGATCATGAGTAGCGATTCTCTCTTATTCAACCGTGATGATGGAGTAGCCACAATCACGTTCAATAGGCCATCCAGAAAGAATGCCTTTGATTTTGCTACGCTGGTGGATTTGGTCGATGTGCTCACAGAGGAGCGAAAACACTATGAAGACAGGGTGCTTATCATTACAGGAGCAGGCGGGTCATTCTGTTCGGGTGCCGACGTAAGTGACCCCACTGGTATCCTCGGGGCGGTGACAGCGGATAACGGGGCAGTGACAGCGGATAGCAATGAAGAGGGACGATTAGGTGCTAATATTGATTCCCTGAATGCTTCCAATGCGCTGAATGCTTCCAAGGAGATTGCAGAAGTTGGCAATAGGGGGTCTGTGCAATCTAGCGATGGAGAGAACGCATTAGGGGGCAGTGCCCTGGAAGTTGCTCGCCTAAAAGACACCAAAGGCGTGAACCCCCACGATCTTTATGGGCTTCGTTATCTGGCGGAGGCTGCGTTGCAATTACATCGTTTACCGATTCCTACTATTGCCAAGGTGGCTGGTATTGCTGCTGGTGCAGGACTTTCTCTTGCTCTGGCCTGTGACATGGTAGTTGCTGGTGAGAGTGCCAGGTTCTCCGAGATATTTCCACGTCGAGGTCTTTCCCTGGACGGTGGTTCATCATGGCTTCTACCTAGGCTTGTAGGGTTGCACAAGGCCAAGGAGCTTGCCTATTTCGGGGACATTATTAGTGCACGCGAGGCACTTGAGATTCACCTGATAAACAGAGTTGTACCCGATGACGAGCTTGACAGTTTTGTAGACGATTGGGCCAGGCGACTTGCAAGTGGCCCTACCTTGGCATATTCAATGACTAAAACCTTGCTTAATTCAGCTTTTGATACCTCCTTTGAAGATATCGTGGAGCATGAGGTCCGAGCACAGGCACTAAATTTCAAGAGTCATGACACTCTGGAGGCAATGGCTGCCTTTTTGGAAAAGCGGGAGCCGAAGTTTGAAGGTAGGTGAAATTAGTGAGGAAGATAGGATGAGCGAGGCAGATGGGACGAGAAGATCAGTTAAGCAGATGGGACGAGAAGATCAGTGAGATGATCAAGGTAGGCGATATAAGCGGAGTACGATATTTAGGTGTAGATGATAAGACCAGGGTACGATCTTTGAGGGAGCATAAGAATGTCTGGTGAAGGTAGTTACGCGATATCAATACCTCTTGAAGGGGTCACTCTTGCTGACCACGAACAGTTGATCAGGGAATTGCCCAGCCTTGGTTATACAGCCGCATGGTCGGCCGAGGCCAATGGAGCCGATGCATTTACTCCGTTGGCGTTGACCTCTACGTGGGCACCTCAAATCAGGCTAGGTACCGGTATAGCTCAAGTGTTTACCAGAGGGCCGGGTATCTTGGCTATGCATATAGCATCTTTATGTGAGCTTGCTCCTGGCAGGGTGGATATAGGTATCGGATCGTCATCAGATGTCATAGTGGAGAATTGGAACGGTATACCCTTTGTAGATCCCTATAAAAGAGTGAGAGATGTGACATTGTTTTTGCGTAAGGCTCTTACTGGAGAGAAGGTGGATCAGAGGTATGACACATTCGAGATACACGGGTTCAGGCTGACCCGACCTGTCGCAGTGATGCCAAAGATATATATTGCGGCTCTTCGGCAGGGAATGCTTAGGCTCGCTGGTAGGGTAGGTGATGGTGCGGTCGTAAACTGGCTTTCCGCTGAAGATGTTCCCAAGGTAGCAAAAGAGGTAGCCAAGGGGGGCGATGGTAGGGATATAGTTGCGCGTATCTACGTAATACTCACACCAGATCGTGATACTGCAATGAGTATCGGCAGGATGATTATTGCCTGGTATATGAATGTGCCCGTCTATCGCCAATTTCAAGAGTGGGTGGGCCGTGGTGAGTTGTTCAAGGAGATGTGGGATGCGTGGGAGTCAGGCGATCGCAAGGCTGCGTTGGCAGCGATACCCGAACAGGCTGTAGACGAGTTGATAGTTCATGGTACACCCGATGAGTGTCGTGCTCATATTCAGCGATACGTGGATGCTGGCGTAACTGTACCTATAGTCGGGCTGGTGTCAAGTGGTAATGACGCAGTACGAGCAGTGCGCGATCTGGCACCTTATCCGGTAGACAACTAGTGGGTATTATCTGACTGGCGGAAGCCTATGGCTATTTACAGGACAGGCCACATTTACAGGACAGTCCACCAGTAGTGATCACTCGTTAGGATTGCTGGTAGCGACGATGTGGTGGTTTTTGAATCTTGCCTGCTTTCATGCAGGACGTACAGACGTGTATTCGCCGTGGCGTACCATTTACCATAGCTCTTACGTGTTGGATATTCGGATTCCACCTGCGCTTTGTGCGCCTGTGTGAGTGGCTCACCGACATGCCGAACGATGGATGCTTGCCACATATGTCACATATTGAACGCATTTCTCAAATTTCTCCTTTGTCTTGTACAGTCTCGTGCAATTTTATCAGGTCATATATAAGTCTATCAGGTCATATATAAGGCGATGGCGCATAAGGCACACATAGCCGTCCATTACAGGTTATCATGCTTTTAGGTGAATATGAAACGTACACTATACCCCAAAGACATTGCTGATGTGATCCAATCTTTCCGCGACCTCTTACATAGTCACGAAGATATAGTAAACCGCCTAAATGTCTATCCCGTTCCGGATGGCGATACAGGTACAAACATGGCGCGTACCCTGGATGCGGTGGCAGAGGCTTTGCACGATGCAGAGGCTATGACCATTCAGTACGGTATACCCTCCAATGATGCAGTAGGTACTGTCGATGTGGAGTCCGGCGACAACGGTGCTGCTGGGTCAGACGATAAGGGAGACTTGAGGGAGGTACCCAGTAGTTCTGCTGTGCTTACTATGCAACAGGTCTGTCATGCGTTGTCGTTTGGGTCATTGATGGGAGCGAGAGGAAATTCGGGAGTCATCCTTTCTCAAATTCTTAGAGGCTTTGCTGGGGTGATAAAAGGTTTTGAAGAGGTGGATGAGGTTCGATTTGCCCAATCTCTGAGAACTGCCGATGCAGCTGCCAGAGAAGCGGTGTTGAAGCCTGTAGAGGGTACATTGTTGACGGTAGTACGCGCGGCGGCTGATGGGGCTGAAGGCGCTCTTGCTGGTATTGATTATGCTAGTCAAGCTTATACGCAGGAGGATTGCACGGTAGATACTTCATTGTCAACAGATGTTAATGGACATCCAGATGGCGGCAATCCATTGTACGATGTGATAAGCTCTGCCCGTCAGGCAGCGGCTGATGCCCTGGAGCGTACGCCCGAGATGCTTCCGGTGCTTGCCGAGGCAGGGGTGGTGGATGCCGGAGGTAGAGGGTTTTTGTTGTTTTTCGATGCACTACTCCATGTCGTGGCTGGCCAACCACTTCCTACACCACCTCCTGTATCGGAGTTGCATGGACGCCTTGAAATTACCACTACGGTTGATCTGGATGTGAGTGATGAAACAGGCGGGCATCCTGGCGGTGCCGGAGAGTCGAGTGTTCACCTTAGCACCCGCTATGAAGTTATGTATCTACTGGATGCTCCTGATTCGTCCATTCCGGCATTCAAAGAGGTGTGGGCAGGCATAGGTGATTCTATCGTAGTAGTAGGTGGTGACGGAATTTGGAATTGCCATATACATACAAACGATATTGGAGATGCCATAGAGGCTGCCCTTGATATAGGGCGTCCAAAGAACATCCGAGTAACCGATCTGGCAGAGCAGGTTCAAGAGGAGAGATGGGTACGAGAGGTAGAATCAGGGTTGACTGCCTCACAAGAGAGTGAAGAACCAGAGGCTGCTGCCACTACATCTGTAGTTGCAGTTGTCAACGGAGAGGGTATCGGTCGCATATTCAGATCACTTGGTGTGCATCATCATGTGCAGGGAGGCCAGTCCATGAATCCGTCTGTAGCGGAGATGCTTGCTGTAATAGATGAAGTACCCTCTCCAGAGGTGGTGATATTGCCGAACAACGACAATATTTTACCGGTAGCCCTTCAAGCTGCTGAGCTGTCCACCAAGACGGTAGAGGTAGTACCTACTGGCGGGAGTATAGAAGGATTTGCTGCCTTGCTTGAGTATGATCCACAGGCGCATGCCAGGGATAACGTTCATTCCATGGCAGAGTCAGCCCGCCGGGTTGCAAGCGGAGAGGTGACTGTAGCGGTCAGGGATGCAGAAGGACCGGACGGACAGATCAAACGCGGTGATTGGATTGGACTCACCAGGGATGGGGTAGCCTTTTCCGGTGAGTCAATATTTGACGTGACCAGCCGATTGATCGATTCACTTCTGTCGTCTCATGGTGGAGAACTAGTTACTTTGATTGAGGGGGAGGGTTCAAGCACTGCAGTTACAAGGCAGCTTAGGGAGTGGCTTTCTGAGGAGCATCCAGCAGTAGAACTGGAAGTCCATGATGGTGGTCAGCCATTATATCCGTACCTGATCGGAGTAGAATGATTGCAATGTCTTAAGCTATGGCAAGGACTGTATAGCATGCTTAGTGTGGTTAGCTTGTCTGTGGGAAATAGCTGCTTCAGCGTCATGCATATCTGATGAGGTCTCTCATGTCTCTGGCAAAGATCCCCGTAGATGTGTTGAAGGGGGTGGGCAAGAAGTATAGTGATTCGTTGGCTGCTGTAGGCATTTACAGCGTGCTCGATCTTTTGACCTGTTACCCGTATCGTTATGAGGATCGCCGTCAGGTAACCGAGATAGATGCCATGCTACCAGGCGATTCGGCGTGGTTGCGTGTTAGGGTGATTGACGTAGATTCAAGGCACTTGCGCAATGGACGTACAGTGGTAAACATCATTGTAGGCGACGGTAGCGGAACTCTGAAGGTGGTGTTTTTCAATCAACCCTGGAGAGCAAGGCAGCTCAGACGGGGTAGTCATATATGGATTTTCGGTGAATTGGCTATCCATCGCAATAGTATACAGATGATCAATCCAATTGTAGATACATCGCCTGAACTGTCTCAATTGGGTCTTATTCCGGTTTACCCGGCATCAGAGAAAGCCTCTATTACCAGCTCAGACATTATGCGATTTGTAGAGGAGGCGTTGAGCCGAACAGGCGAATTGGCCGATCCACTTGATAGTGCTACACGGCAGCGTCTGGAATTGTGGGACAGGACTACGGCTTTTAGGAAGATACACGGACCGGCTGACCCCAGAGATATAGTGTTTGCTCGTCGCCGCCTGGCTTTCGATGAGTTGCTTTGGTTGCAGATTCATTTGGCGATGGCAGGTAATATGCGTAAAAGATTTTCAATCGGTATTCGTCACGATATTACAGGCATAGAGGGGGTAGGTATAGGCGATCGTGAGGGGATCGACGAACATGACTTCATAGACCATGGTGTCGTTGGCAGTGCTTTGGATGTTGGCAATGGGGGTAGCGGTATTGTTGGTGATGGTACTTTAGATACCAGCGGA
>JAJZWK010000057.1 GCA_021846725.1 Actinomycetes bacterium
AATAAATATCACATTGTGATGGTATATCATCTCCAGTGTGTACTTCTACCAACTCGGATACAATGCCATACAGTTCAGCCCGTCTGGCCAGTATAATTGCATTTCCACCATCTCCATAGGTGCCGAGCATGTCCGGATAAAGTGAGACTATCCTGAGTGTGGAATCACGAATAGTATGCTTAGTGGTGTTTCTAGTGGCACCCCTATACCGGTCGCGCTTGCTACCCCCGTCGCCACTAGATACACTGCAGCTCTCGTCTCTATTGCTTTGTTCGGCATCCCTCCTACCGTTACCGTTGTGACTATCTCTCAATGCGCTGTATTCGATGATGTTTGCCAGGTCATTGACACGGATAGGACTCTCTACAGAGAGCATCTTGCGTAACTCCTGGAAGGCCGTATAGTTGCCGACATAATGTATAAGCGGCTTTGGTGGCCTGGTATAACCGCTTGTGGTAGCATCCACGCTCTTATCCACGCCCACACCCATACCTGCACCCATACCCATACCTGCACCCACACCCATACCTGCACCCACACCCATAGCAATTGCCTGTAGCTGATCTGCTATATGTCCATGTTTCACACCTGCATAGGAGAGCCTGACGGACAGATCCAGCCCGCGTAGACCGGTAGCTACTATCTGCCTCTGAGCAAGTTTCTCGAATGGTACATCCCATAGCCAGGATGGGTCCAAGCCATCGGCAATCTTTGCATTGATGCCTATTACCAAAGGTATATCGGTGGTTGTGAGAAGCTCAATCAATTCAAGCCATCCAGCGGGATTCTTTGCCAACATCATTATGACAGTTGCCTCTACAATGCAGGTAGGGTTTTGTGAATCGACCAACTCTATATCTATAGAGGCAAATCTTCCTGCAACGGAGGTAAGCCTGGCTATGCTATTTGCAGAATCAAGTGGACTCCTTCCCAATAACGATGCGGCAGTAACAGCCATGGCAGCATTCGACAGATTGAATTGCCCCGGTAACGAGGTGGACAACGTAATACTTCTGCTGCCCATGATCATCTTATTGTCGTGTATCGTAACAGAGGGTACAGGTCTCGCAAATCCACATTCACATGACCATATGCCGTTATCGGTAAAATTAACTCTGCCACCACAGTTTGGACAACTTGAAGCATCGCTTTTCCAGCGTTGACCTGCCGATACCCAAATAACATGACTCTCCGGTATGCCGGAGGCCGCCCATACAACCATAGGATCGTCACAATTCGCTACCACCCGTAAAGATATTTGTGGCTCATCTGTTTCTGCCTGTCCATTAAAGGCATCAATCAGTGCCTTCCTCCACTTGGCACTGGTCATCCTGACCTCGTTTACCCTGTCCAGCTGATCACGAGATAAGTTCAGCAGCACAACTACCTCAGGATGCGATTTTGCAATTAATTCTGGCAGGTACCCTTCATCTACCTCTATTACGGCATCTGTGTGATCACCCGAGCTTATAAGGGCAGATGCAATGCCGGCAGGTAAATTGGAGCCAGATAGTGATGTTGCCACGCCCAGATGCTCGATAGGACGTCCATGATGTCGCACAACAACTCCTGGAGCAGGTTCCAAGGATGAAAGAGTATCCGAAGTGATATCAGAAAGGGCATATGCAATCATCCGAGTCGTGGTCGTCTTACCGTTGGTGCCGCTTACCAGCACCACTCTTCGACCGGAAGTGAGCTTTTCCAGGAGATAAGGGTCTATGGCAAGCGCCACTCTACCGCCAATAACCGATCCTGAGCCGAGATGTAGGCCTATCGAGATCCGCGTAAGCACCCTAGCGACAATCTGGGCAGCGAAACGGCGCGTATCCTGTCCGAGTTTTTGCATTTGCAGTAACCTCGTTTTTTGCGGTATCCTCATACTCATATAGTGTAAGACATTTAGTAGTCAGCCTCGTGAATAGCATGACGCTATACGCTGAATTGGTAACGTCATCTGGCAGGGATGAAGAAATGAGCAGAGTGTAACCTGAAGTTATACCAATGACAAGTGCCGCCAGATGCGTCAATTGATCAGCGAGAACCGTGGTTATTCTCAGGATGAACTACTCGATAGAAATTAAATAAGAAGGAGGCTTTTCAATGGGCATACTCGATGGCAAGGTGGCAATAGTTACAGGTGCAGGACGCGGTATTGGTAGAGGCGAAGCTATGTTGCTTGCAGCCGAAGGAGCTAAGGTAGTGGTAAACGATCTTGGTGCCGATGTAACCGGTGCTGGTGGAGACAAGAGTCCTGCTCAGAAAAGCGTGGATGATATAATTGCAAACGGAGGCGAAGCAATAATAAACGCCGATGATATCAGCTCGTGGCAGGGAGCCAAGAATGTGATAGACGAAGCCATATCTACTTGGGGGAAACTTGATATAGTCGTGAACAACGCCGGTATTCTACGTGACAAGATGAGTTTCAATATAGATGAATCAGACTGGGACGATGTAATCAGAGTGCACCTGAAGGGTCACTTTGCCATGGCTCGCCATGCTGCCGCCTACTGGAGAGAGCGTTCAAAAGCTGGTGAGGAAGTAAAGGCAGCCATAGTAAACACTTCATCGGAATCAGGTATATACGGAAATCCAGGACAGGCCAATTATTCTGCTGCCAAGGCTGGTATCGCCTCTTTGACTTGGGTAATGGCACGTGAGCTACAACGCTATGGTGTCAGAGTAAATGCCATTGCACCTAGAGCCAGGACTAGGATGACTGAGAATCTGTTCGGCTCGTTCAGCGATCCTGGCGAGGGTAAATTTGATGCTTACGACCCACTGAACGTAGCACCAATGGTGGCTTTTTTGGCCTCTGATCTTGCCAGTGATATAAGCGGGCAGATATTTGTAGTTTATGGTGGTGAAATCACGGTAATGCAGGGATTTACCCCAGCAGGTGAATTGAAGAAGGATGCTAGATGGACACCAAGTGAATTGGCAGAGCACAAAGCCGAACTTTTTGCAAATCACCCCAGCGTACTGCCTGGAATGCCTGGGTTCTGACCGTGGTAACCACTGGCGACGACTCTGGTCTGCAGTACGTTGTCAGGACCATAGAGGAGAGGGGTATCCAGTTTGTCCAGTTGTGGTTTACTGACGTACTAGGCACCCTGAAAGCATTCAGTATTGCACCTGCTGAAGTAGAAAGTGCCCTGGAGGACGGCATGACTTTCGACGGCTCAGCTGTAGATGGCTTCAGCAGGGTACAGGAAAGCGACATGATAGCGCACCCTGATCCAAGTACGTTCGAACTACTTCCTTGGAAGGATGGGGATGCTCTAACGGCAAGGATATTTTGCGATATTGCCAATCCGGACGGTTCACCATTTGAAGGGAGTCCCAGAGAGGTGCTGCGCAGAGCGACCGACCGTGCTCATGCGCTGGGTTACGGCTTTTACGTAGGACCCGAAATCGAGTTTTTTTACTTCCGCGAGCAACCACGTACCCAGCCTATTGATAATGGTTCTTACTTTGATCTGACTGCAGCTGAATTGTGTAGTGACCTCAGAAGGGAGAGCATACAATCTCTTGAGACGATGGGTATTCCGGTGGAACATACTCAGCATGAAGATGCCCCTGGTCAATACGAGATAGACTTACGATATACGGATGCCCTTACTATGGCTGATACCGTCATGACTACCAGGATGATCATCAAAGAAGTAGCTATCCGAAGACATGTCATTGCCAGTTTCATGCCAAAGCCTATCTCCGGCGTGCAGGGATCAGGTATGCACACACATATTTCACTTTTCAGAGGCGACAAAAATGCATTTTATGACCCTGACGACCCGATTGGCCTATCTGTCGAAGCCAAGTGCTTTATCGCGGGACTGCTGAAACATGCACCTGAAATTACTGCCGTTACCAACCAGTGGGTCAACTCATATAAACGCCTGGTCCCCGGTTATGAAGCGCCAGCTTATGTTTCATGGGCAAGAAACAACAGATCGGCTTTGGTTAGAGTACCGGTAATCAGAAAGAGCAAGCCAGAGACGACCAGGATCGAGTACAGAGCTGTTGACTCGGCATGCAACCCCTACCTGTCGTTTGCAATGATTCTGGCAGCCGGTATGGACGGCCTGATCAATGGCTATGAGTTGCCGCCCGAAGCCGATGTAAATCTATTTGATCTATCCATAAGCGATCTCGAAAATACTGGGGTAGTGCGATTGCCACACAACCTCTTTGAAGCTATATCCCTGATGGAAAAGTCTAGTCTGGTTGCCGATACGCTTGGTGAGCACGTCTTTGAGTGGTTTATTCGCAACAAGCTTGAAGAGTGGCATTCATTCAGAGAACATGTCAGCGAGTATGAAATTGACAGGTACCTGACAATACTCTGATGGCCATAGCATACTTCCCAGAGTTGCCTACTGAACTGGTAGAGACGCTACAAAATATGGGACTGTCACCACATAGGGTGGAGGACTTGTCATCAGTAAGAGATGACTCGGGAATATTGGTCTACATGCTAGAAGATCCTGGAAGTGTAGTACAGGCACTTCGCTCCATCGTAGAGCGAGATAGTAAGTATACACCGCAAGTGCTACTTGTAATTGCAACGAGTCAATTGGAATGGCTTGAGCGAGCCAAGGGGCTCTTCGATGACTGGTGTTTTTATTCGGCCAATATTGAAGAGGTTGCATTACGTGCTAATTTTCTTTTTGGCAGGACATCGGGGGCTGCAATCAAATATGGTCCTCTTGAAATTAATGTCGACAGCTATCAGGCAACCGTCAATGGTCAACTACTTGATTTGACCTATATGGAATACAAGTTACTTGCCTTCCTGGCCTCCAATCCTGAGAAGGTATTCAGCAGAGAAGCCCTACTTACCAGGGTATGGGGGTATGACTACTATGGAGGAGCGCGTACAGTCGATGTCCATATCCGCCGCCTGCGCTCAAAAATGGGCGACAGGCATGCGAATATGATAAGTACGATCAGGTCAGTAGGCTATATGCTTACTACAAAAATTTAGATGTCGTAGAAAAATTTAGATGTCGTAGTAGAGCTGAAACTCCCATGGATGTGGTCGTAAGCGGATAGCGTCCACTTCATTTGTCCTCTTGTAATTAATCCATACATCTATCAGGTCGTCGGTGAATACCCCGCCTTCTTTCAGGTATGCATTATCAGACTCGAGCGCATCCAGCGCCTCTTCCAGAGATGAGGGAACCTGCGGTATCTTGGCAAGTTCTTCAGGTGAAAGTTCGTATAGATCTACATCTAGTGGTGCTGCAGGTTCGATCTTATTTCTCACTCCGTCCAAACCAGCCATCAGCATCGCAGAGAACGCTATATATGGGTTACAGGCTGGGTCTGGGCATCTGAACTCTACTCTTTTCGCCTTTGGTGATGGAGAGTACATTGGGATACGACATGCCGCAGATCTGTTTCGCTGCGAGTAAACCAAATTGACAGGAGCCTCAAAACCGGGTACTAGTCTCTTGTAAGAGTTCGTAGTAGGAGCGGCAAAGGCCAGTATAGAAGGAGCATGTTTCAACAAACCTCCAATATAGTGCCGTGCCATCTCCGATATACCTGCATACCCTGACGGATCCGAAAAGAGTGGCTTTCCGTCTTTCCACAGTGATTGATGGGTATGCATCCCTGACCCGTTATCTTGGAACAGCGGCTTTGGCATGAAAGTCGCAGTCAAGCCATGCGCTCGTGCTACAGACTTGACTACATATTTATAGAGCATCAGCTTGTCTGCAATGTCGAGTAACGGACTGAACCGCATATCGATCTCTGCCTGACCAGCAGTAGCAACCTCGTGATGCTGTACCTCTATATCTATACCGAGGCTCTCCATGATCAGGATCATCTCTGATCGGATGTCCTGCAGATGGTCCATTGGAGGTACGGGGAAATAGCCTTCTTTGTGCCTTGGCTTGTATCCCAGATTGGGACCTTCATCCTTACCCGAGTTCCATATTCCCTCGTCAGAATCGACTGAGTAGTATGCGCTATGAGCATCCTGATGGAACCTCACATCTGAAAATATAAAGAACTCAGCTTCGGGACCAAAGTATGCCGTATCAGCCAAACCCGTCTCTACCAGGTAGGCTTCGGCCTTTTTTGCAACATATCTAGGGTCACGTGAGTAGGATTCACCGGTAATAGGATCCTTCACGAAACAGTTTATATTCAAAGTACGATGCTGGCGGAACGGATCCACGATAGCGGTATCAGGGTCCGGAATAAGCAACATGTCAGATTCCTCAATTGATTGGAACCCACGTATAGACGAACCGTCAAATCCGAATCCTTCTTCAAAAGAAGATTCTGTCAGCTCGTGTGCAGGTACCGAGAAATGCTGCATAAGCCCCGGCAGGTCACAAAATCGCAAATCAACGATCTCTATGCCCATGTCAGATACTTGCCGTCTTACTTCATCTGGTGTCTTATTACTCATTTATTCTCCTTTTTTGTCTATCATCATACTCCATCAGGATATTTATCATTTATCTTGTCCGCGGTAATACACAGGCGGTGGGTAATGCCCAGCCGAGACAAGAAGGAAGCTGTACCATCATACTGCATCAGGACCTCTCTCGCCTGTCCTGACCCTGGTGATTTCTTCTACCGGAGATACCCACACCTTACCGTCTCCGATCTTTCCAGTTCTCGCCGATTCCACAATCGCATTGACCACCTGTTCAGCCATACTGTCATCTATTACGACCTCGACTCTAATCTTAGGCATGAAATCTACCTCGTATTCTGCTCCTCGATAGACCTCCGTATGGCCTCGCTGGCGTCCAAAACCTTGTGCCTCCGTAACGGTCATACCCATTACTCCAATATCCTGGAGTGCATTTTTGACATCCTCTAGTTTGAATGGCTTGACAACTGCAACCACTGATTTCATTGCAACCTACCTCCTAATACACTTTCGGAAGGATACACCTCTTCATCGTGGACTGCCAAATCTCCCTGTTCGAGCTCTTCATCGCTCATACGTAGAGGAACGAATATACTGATCACCTTGAGCAGTATGAATGTCACCAAAGCATCCCATACGATAACAGTCAAAGCAGCTCCAGCTTGTATTGCAAGCTGGCCGGGATGTCCATAAAGTAAACCTGTCCCAGCAACATTACCGCTGGGTTTGGCTCCCAAGTACTCTATAATATGTGGATCGGCGAAGATGCCCACCAGTAGACCTCCCGCCAACCCCGCAATCCCATGCGTATAGACCACTCCCAATGCATCATCGACCTTCTTGAATATCCACACCTTGGAAAGTTTGTTCCAGGCGAGCCAAACAATTATCGAAGCTATCACTCCGGTAGCTATAGCACCTACTCCATTGACATATCCTGCCGCAGGGGTGATAGCTACCAGTCCAACTATCATTCCATTTACAGCACCGAGAAATGTCGGCTTTTTCTGTCCCGAAAATGTCATATCCATAATTACCCAGACAAGTAACGCAGCCGCCGTTGCTATGTTGGTGTTCAATACAGCCGTGGAAGCATCGGCTCCGGCAAAGTATGGATCACCTCCGTTGAATCCATTCCACCCCAGCCAGAGTAGCCCTGCTCCGACAGATATGAGTAACAAGTTGTTGGGGACTGAGTGTTTCCTGTCTCTAGCCAGTCTCGGACCAATTACTGCAGCCGATACGAAACCAGTAGTACCTGCGGCAAGGTGAATGACATATCCTCCCGAGTAGTCAAGTGCTCCATGCTGCGCCCAGAAACCTCCACCCCATAGCAAAAATGCGTTCACAGTATATGCAAATGTGATCCATAGTGGTACAAACAGTAGCCAAGCCTTGAAATTCATCCTGCCTATGATGCTTCCAAGAAATAAAAGGGGGGTGATTGCTGCAAAGACAAACTGAAAGTACAGCAGTGACGACTGAGGTTCTCTGAACTTTGGCATGACACCATTCAGTAGAGGGATATGTGCCCTGGCTTGTTCTGCCACATGACCGACAGATGCTGCAGGCATCCCAACAAAGGAACTCAGTATTCCAGGCCCCAGATGCATAGGTGAGCCAAAGCCCATGTTGAAACCCCAAAGTACCCAGACTATGAGCACCATGGCAAAGGCTGTAAAGGCCATGAGCATTGTGTTTACAGACCACTTCCGTTGTACGATACCGCCATAGAGAACTGCGATACCGGGTAGGCTCATAAGGCCGACCAAGGTCGCGGCCAATAATTGCCACGCCGTATCTCCAGGACTTAGCCAATGAGGGTACGGTGTCATTCTGCTCCTTTCGTCTTAAGAGGTCTCGTCTTAAGAGACTCAGCGGATAGACATCTCAAGCTCGCCCCCCCATATTTCGCACGCGCACGACTACATTGTCGCCCAAACAAGCACTCCAGTCTGCCTCTCGTCCTCCACCTTGCACTGCTTACCCGGATAAGCGACTTCCTGATCCAAGTTGCCTATCTGCTGAGTCTCTAACTAGGTAACGCCATGATTTTAATCATTGAATGCTTCCAGCATGCTACGGGAGTGTGAACATCTTGTTACAATGCCATCAAGGAAACAACAACTACTCAGTGGAACCCATGGTCATTTGCGAGGCATTACCCTATAGCGATGTAAATCAACTACGAGCAAGATAGCTATAGCCAATATGCCTATCGCTGCAGCAACAATCCCATCTGAGAATGCTGTTGGGAAATAGTGGAACGTTACAGTGCTGGTTCCCTCTGGTATGACTACTGTAAGAAATATATTACCTGCCGTGCCTACGCGTACTGGCTTTCCGTTCACTGTGGCATGCCACCCGGGAAGTGCGGATATCTTTGCGATAAGCTCTCCCGGTTTGTATGCATGCGTATCAATGGTAACTTGATTATCTCCTTGCCAATGAACTGCTTCGATGCTGCCAGTAGTCGATATAAACCTGTGCACTCCGGCAACTTTTACGATTTCAAAGCCGGTTCCTCTGGCTACAACCGTAAACCCCGCTTTTAGTGGCCTGTTCATCAACCCTAGGGCGCCCGGGAAATAGGTGGAGATATACAAGTAGCGTATGCCATATAACCGGGCAATTGATTGATTGGCTATTGTAGGCGTGAACACGTTATCAGGACCACTAATCTCTTTTGGGATCAGCTCTCTCTCCGGTATGCCGGTTGTGTCTGCCCAAGAGTTTATATATGCCTTCGGCAACATCGGATCTCTGGCAGCAAATAGCTTTACGTTGTAAGCGATGTTTGATTCGGGAACAAACCCGGTGGAAGGCGGTATGACAGATACATTTTTAGCCATTGCCATGTTGTAATCTGGCGCTCCTGCAGTAAGGTAGTACAAGGGAGGACCCACCCCCAAGATACTGTGCCCTACTGCTTTCTTTACGAGGGTGGTATTTGCATCTTGAGGATAGAATGAGTGTCCAAACGTATCAGCTTGTGATATTGGAGGAATAAGCAGTACTGCTTCTGCAGCGATCACCACTACGGCTAATGAAGTGAGTGACAACTTAGATCTGGATACCTGAGGATTGCTGTAGCGCGTGTAAAGCCAATACGCGATTATCGCTATTACTACTGCCATATAGCCGGCTATGGCCTGCTCTATTGATGTTACCCTTATAGTACGCTCTCTCGTTGGCAGGGTACTATTGTTGTCCATAACCAGTAACGCTGCCAGCACTATCCCAAGTACGGCTGCGATTGCAAAAAAAATGTATCTATCGTGTCGTGTTGCACGTAGCAGCTGAGTCAATCCGAGTACGGCCAACATTGCAAGAATAAAATCCAGTGACATTAGCAGCCTGGTAAACCCTATAATTCTGGCATGGGGAA
>JAJZWK010000058.1 GCA_021846725.1 Actinomycetes bacterium
CAGGGGTGTTGGCCAGGATCGGTGCCCCTTCTTCTCCAGGCTCTTCTGCTGTTGTAAATACCCCTCCAGATTATCCTACTGGTGCAGGTGCCCATCCAGATTATCCTACTGTTGCAGGCACCCCCACGGGCTCCCCTACCTCCCCTATCTCTCCTATCTCTCCTATCTCTCCTTCCTCCCCTACCTCCCCAAATTCCTCTACAGGCTCCTCCATTCCACCACTGCTGGTCATCCCCGGTGGAACGGGAAACTCTTTCTACAAAGCTGTATGGGGAGATATGGAGTGGAAAGATGTAGTGTCCAGCCTGCTTAATGAGAGTATGGGCAGGGCGATAGATGAGGGTATAAACGGGGTAGGAGTACGCTATATCGATTTAGGATGGATTGAGGAATTGAATACTACATTTATTCTTGGAGCGAGTGCCGGAATATTTAGGCATATCCTTATGGAAGCTACTCATATGACGAGTATACCTGGTAGGGAGCGTTACCAGAAGGCAGCCATGGAGGTGTTGAATGCAGTAGAGTTATTCGAAGCCGAGATAAGAGTGGACGGCTCTGTACTTGCAGCAGGACGTTTCGTGCTTGTTGCAGTTGGTGGTGCGCGCTACAGAGGGGGTATATTGCCTATACTTCCACTGTCGGAGCTGAATGATGGTTTGTTGGATGTCTGCGCAGTATCTGCACAAAGGCGAGAGGATGCCATGAGCGCTTTACTGCAGGTAGCCAGTGGGGAACATATAGGGCAACCGGGTATCTTTTATTCAAAGGGAAGTACGGTGGAGGTGTCCTCTGAGAAGGCACTTCCTTTAGAATATGATGGAGAGATTTGTAGTCAGGAATTGTATGACTGCCATTTGAAGATACTACAGGGAGTCCTTCCGGTCATCTCTGTTCCCAATTAGTATCCCTCAGGAGATGACCCCAGGCTGCAAACAGTACGGCGACAGGAGTGCATTTCTGTTCCCATCTAGTATGCCTCAGGAGATGACTTCAGGGATATTCTGATTGAAAGAATCGTTATACAGGTGAGCTGAGCAGCTTGGTCAATAGCTTGTTCAGATCTTTTGAGGAGAGCGATTCTACGTCCAGCACGGTAGTGGCATCTTTGTCGGATATTCCTGAAGAGGTGAGTTTATGCATTGCCAACTCTCTATGAGTGGATCTTGTCTCTGGACCTATTGCACCTATAGCTGATTTACGGTACTCCTGCTCTATACGTCCATCGCTAAATCGTACTATAACTCGTGCACCGATAGATTTAGTGGCATCCTGAAAAGAGATAGATGGTTCCCCCCATGTCCCATTCCTGTCTTCACCCCTACTCTCATTGCCGCCTACGCCCCTATCTTCGCCTCTAATTCCATCCTTACTGCTATATGCGTCTTTATTCTTATCCCAACCTACACTTGCACCACCTTCCGCATTTCCATACCCACCTTCACCTACGCCCCCGCCCGCACCTCCTTCCGTAGCACCACCTCCATCTACGCCCCTGTCGCTATTTATTTTGTTGGCAGCTATCTCTAGGAGCCAGGTGTTAGCAGCGTTGCCTGCATGACGTAGGGCTTCACCTATGGGAGCAGTGGCCTGTAGTGCATTCAGCGTCAGTGAGATATCGTGCTTTACGTGTACTTTATCTGCCAATCTCCATATAGAATCTTCCCTTATGTGTCCAGGAGAGAGGTCTGAGATATTTAGCGATCCCCTGGTCAACGCAACTGCAACATTGTACCCGACGGAGAACCCGATTGCACTGATAGGTGTTAGTGAACCGTCAATATAGGGTGAGCTCTTTGCGTCCATTCCAGTAGTGAACGCGGAGGCTTCTACAATTACCTCATCAATTGTATCCGGTTCTATTATATGACCGCGCTCAGTCTCTCTACGATATATAGCAATAGCACAGTCAATTGCAGAGTCTATGTACGCACATCCGGGATATATTTTTATGGAGAAAGTTTCTGTGTGCCAGAGGTTCCCAAGGCCGTTGGTAATGCTATGCGGAAGTGGTATTTCTGCGTATTTTGATAGGAAGCCATTTGGGTGCTCGAATACATCAGCCGCGCCTACCATGCCCGCAAGTGCTGCATCGCAGGCATCGAGCCCCGACCTGATCTGTGTGGAAGCAGTAAGCGCTTTGGATTCGCTTGAAAAAAAAGGATGATCCAGCACCCACGGTGGAGCAGAAAACGCTATTCCCCATGCCGATACCCACTCTGTCGGTTGAGCTTGTTCTAGGTACATCCTGGCTGCCACGGAACCAGCTAGGTGGGTATATGCTGCTGTCTGTCCTCTGAATGGTCCAAGAGTCGAAGCAGCGGTAATTCTGGCTGCACATTCATTTGCAGATATGATGGCTGCCAGCAGCGTATGCCCGTCGATATCCAGAGTTTGCGCATAAGCCAGAGGAACAGTCACGGTGGAATGGGATACATGACCGGCATACATAGTATCGTCGTAGTCTATAGCCATAGTGAGGGCTGCCAATACATAAGCAGAGTTTTTTGGATCGTTCTGCAGTGGATTACCGAATGCCCTTATTATCTTTTGTCCAATTGGAAGGGTCAGTGTGGCTCGTGCGGCTGCAATTTGAGATGCAAACTGGCTTGCGGCAAACTCTCGGACCCTTTTAGGTATCGTGTCGGTAGTCAAGCCTGATGCCCACCTAGCAAGGATAATTGCAAGCGGAAGAGGACCTTCAGTGGAGTTCATTCCAGAGTTCATTCCCATCTCCATGAAATTGCAGCGGCTACCGGAGCAGCTATTGTCCATGCTATTAGTACCAGCCATGCCCACGCGGGAACAGGACTGCTGTGACTTAGTGAGTGAAACAACCCAGTGGACAGCGCCGCCGCGGGAAGCGCTCTGGCTAGGGTAGCCATCCAAGAGGGGAATTTGGAAACGGGGATGATCATATTACCCATAAGTAGTAACAGGAGATAAAGTCCATTGGCTACAGCGAGGTTTACCTCTGCCTTTAATGTACCGGCAAGGAAAAGACCTATACCGCTAAATGATGCGGTACCAAGTATGATGATGATTACGGCTTCGCCAGCATTGCCATTCGGTTTCCAGCCCAATGCCAGCGATACCAGTATTAGTATGACAGTTTGTACGATCTCTACAAGCAGCACTGCTGTTATCTTGGATGCTATCAGAGCAGGACGACCAAGAGGAGTAGTACCTAGTCGTTTCAGTACATTGTAGCTACGTTCGAATCCTGTGGCTATACCAAGACTCACCATCGAGGTAGACATCACTGCCAATGCAAGGATGCCAGGTGACAGAAAGTCGATGGGTTTCTTCGTAGATGCGGGCAATATATGCACCTCAGCAAAGAAGACTAGTAGCACGATAGGTATACCTAGGGTGAGTAGCAGGGATTCTCCCCTTTTTAGGGTCATGGATGCCTCCATTTTTGTTTGGGCAGCCAGACGTCTAATAAACGGAGCGGCACTTCCAGAGTGGCCTACGAGTTCCAACTCCGCCTGTCTGCTGTGTTCTTCGGAACTTGTATGGCTAACCGTCATTGGCCTCTCCTCCAATTAAACTCAAATAGATCTCTTCTAGGCTCACCATGCCACTTGTGAGGCTGTCTATAGCGATATTCATGGTAGCCAGAAACGTCGTAATGGCAACGATGCGTTCGGG
Organism: Actinomycetes bacterium; assembly: GCA_021846725.1. Lineage (GTDB taxonomy): Bacteria > Actinomycetota > Acidimicrobiia > Acidimicrobiales > JAMCPL01 > JAMCPL01. The sequence goes on from JAJZWK010000058.1 coordinate 3,655, forward strand.
TGTGCCGGTTGCCTTTATTAGGTAGTTACCCGGTAGTTCTTCTGCTACTTCTGATAGATCTAGCCCTACAGCTTGTGCCAGCAGTGTCGTATCAAGAGGCAGAGTTGTGCGAAGTCTTATTGTATTGGCACCCTTGGAACCCAGTGACAGTAATTCATGCATACTGCCTTGCATGATATTTTTACCCTTATTCAGAATAAGTACTTCATCAGCTAAGCGTTCAGCCTCAGGCAATTCATGAGTAGTCAGGATTATGCAAGCCCCCTGTTCTCTCAGGCGTGTAATTATCTCCCTTATACCCAACCTACCCTGGGGATCTACCCCTGCAGTGGGTTCGTCAAGGAAGACAACCTCAGGTCTACCGGTAAGTGCCAGGCCCAGGGAGAGACGCTGCTTTTCCCCCCCTGACAGCCTTTTATATGGTCTCTTTGCGACATGCTCCAATCCTGTCAGTTGGATGATATCATCAGGGGAAATGGAGTCGCTGTAGTACTTTGTGAATAGGTGCGTAGCTTCAATAGGAGACATCATAGGATGTATGCCACCTTCCTGTAGCATGACACCTATTCGTGCAGAGAGAGTTTTCGAGTTTTTTGCAGGATCATGACCGAGCACTCTTATATTGCCATGGCTCGGTATACGGTAGCCTTCCAGTGCTTCTACGGTCGATGTCTTTCCGGCACCGTTAGGACCTAGTATAGCTAGCACGCGTCCTGCAAAGGCATCGAAAGAGAGCCCATCTACGGCTCTTGTGGAACCATAGGCAATGACTACATCTTTGCACGATACTATTGGGTTATTGTCGATCACCCTCTTAGGGTTGGATATTGGGGCTTGTGTCTCTGTTTCGGTCATTGTTGGATGTTCCCGGAATGAGAGATTTGGTGTATTGGAGTTTCTCTCCAATGTGAAAAAGAGCTAACCTTGGTGGAGTATGATAGATATACGTCAAGCACGAGAGAATCCCGATAAGTTGAAGGCGACACTTGGTCGTCGCGGAGTACCTACAGAAGACATTGATAAGTTGGTAGCCTTTGATTTACAGGCTAGGGAGGCATTGGGCAAGCGGGACAACACGAGAGCTTTGATAAAAGATCTTTCACGACAGGTTGCCGAGGCAAGACGAGGTGGCGACAGTGCCAGAGCCGACGAACTGATGAATAGCTCAAGAGAAGCAGGTGAAAGGCTGAAGGAAGAAGAAGAGGCCGCTGACCGTGCTCTTGAACAAGTACGTTCCCTGTTACTCATGATGCCCAATATACCAGCTGATGACGTTCCAGAGGGAATTGGGTCAGAGGATAATGTAGTGAAAGATCGCTGGCCGACAGAGGAGCGTACATACCAGCAGTACCAACGTGTACCGCATTGGGATATAGGCAGGGAATTAGGCATATTGGATATGGAGCGGGGCGCAAAACTGTCTGGATCCATGTTTCCATTATATAGAGGCAAAGGGGCAAAGTTGCTCAGAGCATTAACCTCTATGGCACTTGATCATCATGGAGATAAGTTCGAAGAGATACGCCCACCCACATTCGTCAAGACGGAGACCATGATTTCTACTGGGCATCTTCCCAAATTTGCTGATGATGCCTATCATCTCGAAAGAGACGATTTATGGGCAATACCTACCGCCGAAGTGCCGCTCACTTCTATGTTCCGTTCGGAGATACTCGCCGAGGACGATCTACCAGTATGCCTGACTGCATATACGCCGTGCTTCAGGCGAGAGGCCGGTTCGGCGGGTAGAGATACCAGGGGACTACTGAGGGTCCATGAATTCGACAAGGTGGAGCTGTTTGCATATACTACCCCTGAACAGGCAGAAGAGATGTTTCAGACTATGGTTGCAAGGGCTCGGGAACTACTCAAATTACTCGACCTCGAACACAGGGTACTTGCGTTATGCGCAGGTGACATGGGTATATCTGCTGCCCGCACATATGATCTTGAAGTATATGCCCCTGGGTGTGACCAGTGGTTGGAAGTCTCATCCATATCCTGGTGCAGTGATTACCAGGCGCGCAGAGCAAACATCCGTTACAAACCACGTGACGGAGGATCGACGCAGTTGGTTCATACGCTGAACGGCTCAGCACTTGCATGGGCGCGTATCTGGGCAGCGCTTGTAGAGACGGGGCGTCAAGAGGACGGGTCAGTCAAGCTTCCAGACGTGCTGTCAGCCTATTTAGGTGGGGATCTTACTATTCACTGAGTCGTCAAACACTCTTTAGTGGTACTCGGTCGGTGCGCAATCTTAGCCAGTCGTGGTTATCCCTCAAGCTTCAAGTCGGTAGCTTCACCGTTCCGACACCGATCCCAACACTACCATCGACCAGTCGTGGTTATCCCTCAAGCTTCAAGTCGGTAGCCTATTCCTCTAATGGTCTTGATAGTCATCGGTGAATCAGGAGTATCCTGTAGACGGGCGCGCAAACGCTTGATATGTACATCAAGGGTCTTTGTATCTCCCACGTAGTCGGCACCCCATATTCTGTCTATTAACACGTCTCTGGTGAGGACTTTACCGGCATTGCGAACAAATATTTCCAGTAGCTCAAATTCTTTGCGAGGTAGTATCACCTCCGTACCGGCATTGTATACCCGATGGCTGTCGGTGTCTACAACTATCTTTCCAGCCTGTAAAATGCCTACCCCTGGAGCAGGTGTAGGGGGTAATGTATCTGTGGGTACCAGCTTCAGTTCAGAGCTTATGCCGGTGCTTTCATTGGAAGCACTTATTCCGGTACTGTCGGTATCACCGCTGCTGCCAGTAGCTGCACTGCCTGCATTGCGTGAATCCGGTAGCTGATCTTTTTGTGGCTGATCTTTATCGTGTGTCTCTTTATCGTGTGTCGTGATTGAAGCCGCTCGGCGTAGTACTGCCCGCATTCGTGCCACGAGTTCGCGAAGCCTGTATGGCTTGGTAACATAGTCGTCAGCGCCAATTTCCAATCCCAGTACCGTATCCAGTTCTGTAGTCTTTGCCGTGATCATGATTATAGGAGTAAGTGATCGTTCCCTTATGGCTTTGCATACGTCTATGCCTGACATCTTTGGAAGCATCAAATCCAGCAATACTATATCCGGGTGTACTTCATCGAAGAGTTTTACTGCCTCTATCCCATCTCGTGCCACAGCTACCTCGAATCCCTCCCTGGGCAATCCCGATAGAAGAGCGTCCACGAACGACTCCTCGTCTTCTACGAGGAGAACTGTTGATACTTCTACGGTTGTATTTGTATTCGCGCTCGTGATTTCAGTATACACCACTGTTTATACGTCTTTAGTCTCGGTATATTATCCATACCCCATGCCAGCCAGCACTCCAAGCCTATTGCTAGGTTTATACGTCTTTAGTCTCGGTATCTTGTCCGTACTGTGCTGGTTCATGATGAGTATGGAGTGGCTTATGCTGTATGTCTTGTGAGCGTTGTAGGTTATATGAATCCTGCTGTGGGTCTTGTGAGCGTTGCTCATGTGGCTCCCATGGTTCCTGTGAATACTGATTACGGGACTGCTGTATGTCCTGTAATTCTTGTGGACTTTGCTGTGGGTCAAGTTGTTCAGGCCGGAGTAATGGGTTTACGGTGGGGTAAGGTATGGCCTGAGAAGCATTGCTGTTGGTGGTATCGTTTGTTGGAGTTGGATACTCGGGTTGAGGAGTTGGTCTGGGATAACCAGCATAACTGGCAGGAGTGTCGATTGTGACAGAAGGGATACTTATTGTATCAGCAGGAGTAGTACCGGTAGGGGTAGCGTCGGTAATGGGATGATCAGCAGGAGTAGTACCGGTAGGGGTAGCGTCGGTAATGGGATGATCAGCAGGAGTAGTACCGGTAGGGGTATTACCTACAGTAGCGTCTATTGCCTTGTTGCCGTATAGTATGGGGAGAGTTATCTTGAAAGTAGACCCCTGCCCCTCTCTGGAGTCTACTTCTATCCGTCCACCGTGATTTGATATAGCATGTCGTACGATGGACAGGCCCAACCCAGTACCTCCTGCTTTGTGGCTACGAGATATATCTACTCGATAAAATCGTTCAAAGATGCGTTCAAGATCCTTTGCGGGTATTCCGATACCGTGATCGGTGACGTGAATCTCTACCTCGGATGAAGTGTCAGGAGAGATGCGTACCGCTACGGCAACGTGACTACCTGCATCGGAGAATTTTATTGCGTTCTCTACTAGGTTGTATACAGCTGAAGCCAACTGACGGCGGTCCCCAAGCACTGCAACCTCTTCCTCTTCTACTTGGTCTATGGTTATTCCCTTTTGCTCTGCTGTGCTGCGTAACCTTTCGACCGCATCAGCAACGACAAAGTTGATTTCGACTGGCTCACGTTGGGGCGACTCTTCGGCCTCTATGCGAGACAGATCGAGAAGGTCATCTATGATCCTACTTACCCTGAATGCTTCTTTTTGTATTCGTGATGCAAGCCGTTTGGCAACCGTTGTATCTTCCTCGTCTACGAGGGTTTCAGCTAGGAGTCCAAGGGCACTGATCGGTGTTTTCAGTTCATGGGAGACGTTAGTGACAAAATCTCTCCGTATTTCATCGATCCGATGCCTTTCGGTTACATCTTCTATGATTGCGATTACACCTAGGCTTTTACGGCCGTCATCTATAACTTGTGCCCTCAAGACGAGCGACCTTTTTGGTGGGCCGTAAAGGTCTATTGTTCGCTCCTCGCTGCCTTTTCCCCAGGCGGCTTGCAGGAGATCCACCACTCCCTGGGCTATGATGGCATCTCCATGCCGACCCCCCATAAGAGACATGGCTAGATTGTTGCGGAATACCACTTGACCGTTCACGTCACAGATCAATACTCCCTGGTCGAGAGAGTCCAATACTTTCCTGAATCTGATGGATTCCTCAGACGACTCTGACACCACTTCTGCGGCCTGTCCGGTTACCTGTTCCAAATGGTGTAGTACCGGCTCTATACCGCTTTCTCCCGGTTCTCCTGTCAGGTCTACTCCAAGCCTGACAGCCAGGGCAGATAAACGCTCTTCGAGTGAACGACGCCCTGCCTTGCGCCCCAGAAATGCTGCCAGGATTATACCTGCAATCGCAACCGCGGCTATCGCACTTACAATAATGGCTGTGTGCGTTTGCAGGATCAGACCCAACTGGACAGAGAATAGGGAGGCATGTATGGAGCGTACGGAATTGAATGTATGTATGGCGCGCTCCACACTGCCATGCATGGTGCCAGGCAAACTATACGACTTCATGCTGTAACCCATAATTTATAGCATGGCAGGCTTTCCAGTGAAAGTGTTGTATATGCTCTGGGCAGCACTTTCATGGGTGATTGGGGAGATAATTAAATTTTTTCCGTAGGCACTTGCATTCTGCTTTACATGTAATATAATAGTATATAATGTAATATCATTAAACATAATGAAAATAGATAAAGGAGGTTTAACGGATGTTTGCAGGATGGATCGTTGGAACAGTTAGTATGCAACCGACCATGTCTGGACTGCCCGGGAGTTCGGTCATCCAAGGCATCACAAACGGTATAGGGGCATGGGCACTGATAGCTGCTCTGGTAGGGCTTGTAATTGGTGCGGCGGCATGGGCATTGGGATCTCACTCTCAGAACTATCAGCAGTCATTTATAGGAAAGCGAACGGTGCTTGTATCGGGGCTGGCTGCCCTACTTATTGGTGCTGCACCTGGAATAGTTAACTTCTTTTTTCAGTTGGGCGGCAAGGTGCATTGAACGTATCGTCGTATGCAATCCTTATGGATTAGAGCAGGATGATAATCGGTAATGATTAACCCTCTGAGTAGCCTTATGGGCATGGGCATCAGCGCCGGATTTGGTGCGCTGGCATCTTGGGCAAGCAGCGGTTCGGTGTGGATACTGCACGAACTTGGTAAGTTCATGTCGTACAGCACTTCCCCGGAGGTGACCTCTTCCTGGTTTG
>JAJZWK010000059.1 GCA_021846725.1 Actinomycetes bacterium
TATCCAGCGATCAGTCCAGAGTCGAGAGGTAATACATCGTCTTCACATGCCCCCCGGAAGGGCGGGTCAGGCAATCAATCATCGGCGAGTAGTTCTACTGCAGGATTGTCGGGGAGTTCACCTGACGTAGATGCTTCTGAAAACAGGGATACAAGTCAGTATGGACCCTCTCAGATAAACAATCTTCCTCGTGCATATGGGAGCAAGCCGTTGCCGCTGATAGTCTTTGCTCATGGGTTCGACCTCTGGCCATGGCAGTACCAGCCGTTGCTCTATTCATGGGTAAATGCCGGCTTTGTGGTTGCCGCACCTATATTTCCGCTCACCAACCCCGATGCACCGGGGGGATTGTTTGAAGAAGATATTGTCAACCAACCTCAAGATGTCAATTTCGTCCTCTCTCAACTACTGAGCTTGAATAGCCAGGCCGGAAGTCCGATAGATGGTCTTATAAATACTTCCGAGATAGGAATAGCAGGTCACTCGGATGGAGGGGAGACCATGATGGCGGTCGGTTACGACACTTGCTGCATAAACCATGAGGTCAAAGCTGCTGCTATACTATCAGGGGCAAAACTCTATATAGATGGTGGAAGCTATTTTCCTCCAGGCACACCTCCATTACTGATCGTGCAGGGAACTGCCGATACAGTAAATTTGCCACAACATTCTCAGAACATTTGGGAAGAGGCTCCACCTCCCAAGTACTTCCTTCAGCTTGTGGGAGCAGGCCATTATCATCCATATATTCACAGTGATCCATTTGAACAGGCGGTGGCAAAGGTGACCACTGATTTTTTTCTGGACGAACTGGTAGGTAATTCACAACCATTCCAGGAGCTATCTTCGCCCGGAGCGTTGCCATCGTTTGCTCAGCTTCAAGAAGATCCATGACAGGCTTGAGCAAAGTTGCGACCGCATACCCCGACAGTAATATTCACCACCAGACACACTCACATCAGTATCCAACTGGCACCAATTCTACGGTAGGCAACCCTGTCCGTAAAGGTGGGGAGGTTCCGCATGGAGAACATACGACAAAATTGTCTGTATACAGTGCCTTGCTGATACAATACAGGCGTGTAGCTATATATAGTAGTTAAAGATAGCTGTGTAGGACTACCGACATACGATTAGATGATCGTTGTGTACTACTATAATGGGCTACCGGCAAAGATGATTAGAACAGGAGAGTATATGAAAGATTTTCTCGAGGCAATCGAGGCAGGTGCAAGTGGCGATGATATAGCTGCAATACCTATTCCCGAGTCGTACAGGGCGGCATATTTGTTGCGTGACGATATTGATATGTTTGAAGGGTTACCTAGCAGTGAGAAAGATCCGCGCAAGTCGTTGCATGTAGGCGAAGTCGCGGTGCCGGAGTTGGCACCGGATGAGGCTTATGTAGCGGTAATGGCTTCATCTATAAACTTCAATACTGTCTGGTCTGCCATATTCGAGCCCGTGCCTACCTTCGCCTTTTTGGCCAGGTTGGGCAGGGAGAGTGCATATGGAGCCAGACATGATTTGCCCTTGCATGTAATCGGGTCGGATGCTTCCGGAGTGGTGTTGCGTACCGGTCCGGGCGTACACAATTTTCATCCCGGGGATAAGGTAGTTATTCACTGCAATTATGTAGATGATCAGGATCCATCTGCTCATGAGGATTCCATGAATGCCTCGAACCAGAGAATATGGGGATATGAGTCCAATTTTGGTGGATTGGCTGACCTGGCTGTCGTAAAGGCCAATCAACTTATGCCCAAACCGGCGCATCTTACCTGGGAGGAAGCGGCGGTAAACGCACTTTGCAATTCCACTGCATATCGCATGATTGTCTCTCATAACGGTGCGGGTATGACCCAGGATCAGAGTGTACTTATCTGGGGAGCTACCGGCGGTATAGGTGCCTACGCTGTCCAGCATGTACTGAATGGTGGCGGCATTCCGGTAGGAGTGGTTTCTTCTCCCGAGAAGGTGGAGTTGTTGCATAAATTGGGTGTCGAGGCAGTTCTGGATAGAAGAGCACAGGCATACAATTTCTGGAAAGATGAGTTTACTCAGGATGAGTCTGAATGGCGGAGGTTCGGTAAGGACATAAGGTCATTGATAGGACAGGATCCTGATATCGTATTTGAGCATATTGGGCGTCAAACCATGGGAGCATCGGTGTTCGTAGCAAAGCGTGGTGGGGTAATTGTGACCTGTGCGGCGACTTCAGGGTACATGATAGAGTACGACAACAGGCATCTGTGGATGAAACTGAAGACCATCAAGGGGTCCCATTTTGCAAATTACAGGGAAGCCTGGGCCGCCAATGACCTGATAACAAGAGGAAAGGTTGTACCTACTCTGTCTTGTACATACCCGTTGGAACAGGTAGGTGAGGCAAGCTATCAGGTCCATCACAACTTGCATGAGGGGAAGATTGGCATACTATGTCTTGCTCCTCATGAGGGTATGGGAATAGATGATCCCGCCTTCAGGGAACAGGTGGGCGAGGAGAGACTAACTCTGTTCAGAAGAGAACAAGCATGAACGGTTCCACCATTCCTGAGATGATTACTGAGGTGAAACCATTGATCAAGGGGATAGATCATGTAGGTATAGCGGTAGTCGACCTGGAGTCGGCTATATCGCAGTACCGGACGGTATGGGGAAGTGAGATAGTGCATAAAGAATATATTGAGAAAGACCGAGTAAATGAGGCATTGGTGGCAGTAGGCAATGCTTATCTACAATTTCTTTCTCCAGCAGATCCTTCTTCGCCAGTAGCCAAATTTCTGGATCGTCGCGGAGAGGGAATTCATCACATAGGCTATAGGGTGGATAGCTGTTCTGCTGCTATTGAGGTATTGAAAGCTGCCGGTATAAAGCTTATTGATGAGGTACCCCGTTCCGGTTCCAGAGGTACTACAATAGCTTTTGTGCATCCTGCTTCTGCAAATGGTATGTTGATCGAACTGGTCGAAGAATAATTTAATTGATTGAAAACAATGGAAGTGGTCAGAAGATGCAAGAATGTATTCCCCATCCCTAGGGTGAAAGGTTAAAGAATAATGGACATATCGGAACAGATCAAGATTCTAGCTAAACGCAAGGAGGAGGCTACTCACCCGGGATCGGCCAAAGCAATTGAACGCCAGCATGAAAAGGGCAAGATGACTGCCAGGGAACGTGTAGATTACTTGCTTGATGAGGGTTCTTTCCAGGAACTCGATATGCTTGCCAGGCACAGGGCGCACGGTGTAGGTCTCGATCATACAAGGCCATGGACAGATGGGGTCATTACCGGATTCGGTACTATAGATGGCAGGCAGGTATGTGTGTTCAGCCAAGATTTTACTGTATTCGGAGGTGCTTTAGGTGAAGTATTTGCTGAGAAGATACACAAGATAATGGATCTTGCTCTTTCCCTTGGAGTTCCTATGATTGGCATAAATGATGGAGCCGGTGCTCGTATCCAGGAAGGGGTGGTTTCGTTACACAGCTATGGTGGCATCTTTCATCGTAACGTTCTTTCGTCTGGAGTTATTCCACAGATAAGTGTCATTATGGGCCCGTGTGCAGGTGGGGCAGTCTACTCGCCAGCTATGACTGATTTCATCTTCATGGTGAACAATACAAGTCATATGTTTATCACGGGACCAGATGTCGTCAAGGCTGTAACCGGCGAAGAGGTTACATTAGAGGAGCTCGGAGGTGCTATGACTCATGCCACCAAGTCGGGTGTGGCTACCTTCGTTGCTCCCGATGAAAAATCGTGCTTGGATGACGTGCGCTACCTCCTGTCATTTCTACCGTCGAACAACCTTGAAGAGCCTCCATACGTAGAGCCGGAGGATGACCCTGACCGTCTTACGCCGGAGTTGATCCAGGTAATACCATCTTCCTCTAATCAGCCTTACGACATGAAGAAAGTCATCTATGCCGTAGTGGACGATGGAGAGTACCTGGAGGTTCATTCTCATTGGGCACAGTCGATTACTTGTGGGCTTGGTCGTATAGATGGCCATGTTGTCGGCATAGTGGGTAATCAACCCTCTGTGTTGGCGGGAGTTCTGGATATCAGCTCATCAGAGAAGGCAAGTCGTTTTGTCCGAATGTGCGATTCTTTCAATATACCCTTGGTCACATTCGTAGATGTCCCTGGGTTCATGCCAGGGACAGACCAAGAGTATGGTGGGATTATACGTCACGGTGCGAAGTTGTTGTACGCGTACTGCGAAGCTACTGTCCCGCGTATACAGTTGATTACTCGTAAGGCATATGGTGGGGCGTATGTGGTCATGAATTCCAAGTCCATAGGAGCAGATTTAGCCTATGCGTGGCCATCAGCGGAGATGGCAGTTATGGGGCCTGAGGGAGCTGTAGAGATAGTGTATCGTCGAGAGTTGAAAGAGGCTGCTGATCCTGCAGCCAGACGTTCAGAGTTGGTGGACGAATATAGAGAGAGACATGCAAACCCTTATTTGGCGGCTGAAAGAGGCTTTATAGACGATATCATTGACCCAACCGATACCAGGAAGGTGTTGTCCAGTGCCCTTAGAATGCTCAGATCCAAGCGTGAAGAGCTACCCCGTCGTAAGCACGGCAATGTTCCGTTATGAGTGAGGGGATTGGCGGGCAGACTGGTGGTGGGCAGACCGACGAGCGTGTGAGTGGGTATACTGGCAGGCAGGTCGGTAGTGGGCAGGATGCCAGAGAAAGTGGTGAAAGTACCTCTAGGCAGTCCACTCCATTCCTACCTACAGATTATCCACCAGACGATGCCGTAGCTGTTATGATTGCTGCTGCGGTCACTGGCTTGGCATATACCAACAGTGGAGGAGCTATCATCGACGATCCTAAAGGAGGCTCCAGAGAAGACACCCTATGGAAGTTCAGTGGTAGGTGGTGGGCTGCACCTCTGGTACTTCGCAGGAGTCGCCCGATAAGGTAGATTCATGCGGATTGCTCTATGTCAGCTTGATGTCGTTGTAGGAGACATCAGGGGGAATACCGCCAGGATAGCTGATGCTTATCGTGTGGCGGTCGAACATGGGAGTAATCTGGCTGTATTCAGTGAACTGTCAGTTACCGGATATCCACCGGAGGACTTGGTACTGAAGAGGTCTTTTGTAGAAAGCAATCTTGATGCCTTGCGCGAGTTGGCATCCGTTACCTCAGAATGCCATATGGTGGTGGGGTTCGTAGATCATCCACATGGACACCAAAAGGCAGGTAGAAATGCTGCCGCCCTCTGTGGCGGTGGAAAGATTATAGGTGTATATCACAAAAAGTTGCTGCCCAACTATGGTGTATTTGATGAGGAGCGCCTCTTTGAGCATGGTGATACACCGTATGTCATCTGCAAATTAAAGGGAATCAATACAGGTATATCTATCTGTGAAGATATGTGGTTTGCCAATGGTCCTTTGGCCGTACAGGCCAGGGAGGGTGCCCGCCTTCTCGTAAACATCAATGCTTCTCCCTATTCGTTAGGTAAGCTGGATCAGCGGAAGCAGGTACTTGTACAGCGAGTGGAGGAGATGAAGTCAGTGACCTCGTCTGGTGAGGGGTGTGCAATAGTGTATGTTAATCAAGTAGGTGGGCAGGATGAGCTTGTCTTTGATGGTGCCTCAATGGTGGTAGATGGTCGGGGAGTATTGGTAGCCACAGCGGTCCAATGTGCGGAAGAGATTATGATAGTAGATTTGGATTGGGATGCGTCTTCAGGTGCAGTAGTCCCAGCCGGTAATAGTCAGGTACGTCATTTTACTCCCCTGGGGCAGCCACTTGAATCTTCTACTCGTATGGGATTTCCTACAGGGTTGGTTGCCGGTCGGAATGTGATACCCCCGTTAACGTCCACTGCAGTTATTGCTGACGCGTCTACAGAATTGCCTGCTGGGGAGTCCGTGACTGTAGCGTTATTGAATGATGTCGGGGTGCCACATCCTGAGATGCTTATGACCGAGACTGATAATGCGGTCGAGGCAGAGTCTGGACACCGACGAGTGGGTGGAGGGAAGTATTCCGATAATGCGGTCGAGGCAGAGGCGGTCGAGGCGAATACAGTCGAGGCAGGGGTGGTCGAGGCAGAGGTATACAGTGTTCTCGTCCTCGGAACACGTGATTACCTATTCAAGAATGGTTTTTCTGATGCGGTGATAGGGCTGTCGGGAGGTATAGACTCGTCACTGGTCGCGGTTGTTGCATCTGATGCTATAGGCAGCTCGCATACTCATTGTATAGCAATGCCGTCCAGGTATTCTAGCGTAGGGTCGCTGGAAGATGCTCGTCTTTTGGCAGAAAATATCGGTATAGACCTATCAGTTGTTCCGATAGAATCTGCACATAGCGTACTGGCCAAGGGGCTCAAAGAGGTGTTGGGCGCTGAACCCTCTGGACTGGCGGATGAAAATATGCAGTCTCGTATCCGTGGGGTAATTTTGATGGCAGTCTCGAATGCCAATGGTTGGATAGTCCTTACTACAGGAAATAAGAGTGAATTGGCTACCGGGTACTCTACTTTGTATGGAGATACTGCCGGAGGGTTTGCGGTGATCAAGGATGTTCCGAAGACTATGGTATATCGATTGGCGCGTTATCGTAACAATATAGCGGGACGAGATCTGATACCTCAGACCGTTCTGGACAAGCCTCCCTCTGCCGAACTTAGACCAGATCAACGAGATGACCAGTCGTTGCCCCCATATGATCTCCTTGACCCTATAATGAATGGGCTGGTGGAGCAGGATATGTCTATCGATGAGTTGGTGAGTAGAGGGTTTGATCCACAGATCGTCTCCAGGGTGGCACGCCTTATTGACTTGGCTGAGTACAAGAGAAGGCAGTCGCCACCGGGAATTAAGATCACTACCAAGGCATTTGGCAAGGATAGAAGGGTGCCTATTACTAATCACTATCGTGACGTACCTGCAGCGGATCTATCGTCGGACAATGCTTGAATTGGTTGGACAAGCTTTAGCATGTCCATTCGGCATACTGTAGCAAACCTCCGCGCCATTACGGACGGGTTTGGCTAGTGTCCGCTTATAACTATCTTACAGGTGGATAGCCCTGGTATAGTCAGATTATGAGATTGTATTTCGATCAAGCGCTTTTACGGGCTGGAGTTGTCACTCAATCATCTGATATCGTCCAGAGAGCCAGGTGCATTGGTGCATTTGCCTGGATAGAGCAGAGATTGTTTGAAGTGGTAGGCGGATGGGCATCTGCAGAGACTGATGATTTACTGAAAGTCCTGTTCGATACGGAGAGCAGAGTACATGGCTGGAACTCGTTGCTATGGAAGGATGAAATGCCGCCGGAGGGTTCATTGAGGGCCGAGTCGTCATTTTCGTCAGAGAATCAAAATATGCTGGTGGCCCCTGGGTTCGTCACCATCATGGATCGGATAGAGAGTGATTGGCAGGATACAGGGGTCGTGTCGTATGGTCATTTGGGTGTCTTGTGCAAAGTCGTGCTTCCAAGGTTGTTGCTTACGTATCGTATCCATATGGTGAATCTCTCACCAGTTACTGATGGTTCATTTGCTCGTTCTGTAAATATAGCATATGACGATATAATAGATATTTGGCATGCTGCCAACCTGACTTTGGAGGTAGGATGGGGGTATCCTGCCACCCCTTCTCCTGATTCCCTTGCTTCCATTCCCCCTGCCACTCCCCCTGATCCTTCTGCTATTTCCTCCCCTGCTGAGATGCAGTTGTATGAATATATTCGATGGGCAGAGACACAGATAAGTGGCAGAGGCCAGGCGGGACGCGCACAGGCGGGACATGCGGAAGACACTATTGGTCTTTTGCTATATCCGCACCACGAAAACCCCCGGCTTTGACCGTGGTAGGCAGTAGATGACATTTTGTTGATGAGGATTGAACACGGTGTCCCTGTGAAATGTATGGTTAGTTATCGATGTGTCTCTTGTTCAAGGTGCATTCAGCAGCTTTATGAGGGGTATTTATCAAATGTTTGGTAAACTGTAGAGGTGTCTGTGGCTGGTAGTAGAAGGAGACGATCATTGCCTTCTATGTCTTCGTCTTTGGCGTTGCTGTCAGCACTACGTTACGAGCAGTCAGACCCAGACCGCTTTTACAGGCTACTTGCTCAGGATACTGCAGATATCATCCAACTGTATACCAGCTATGACGGCAAGTTGGTACTTGAGGTGGGGTCAGGACCGGGAGACCTGTCTGAGGAGATCAGAGGGAGAGGTGGAAAGGTAGTAGCAGCAGATAGGAGTTGGGAGGAAATACATTGCAGGCAGAGGTCGTTGGAGTCAGTTGCGATTGCTGACGGTTGTTTGCTTCCTATCTGTGACAATACATTTGATCTAGTATGTTCATCTAATGTCCTAGAGCATGTGCCTACCCCCTCCTCCATGGTCAGCGAGATGATTAGAGTTACGAGACCTGGAGGCATTATATATTTCAACTATACGACATGGCTTTCACCGTTTGGTGGACATGAGACATCACCATGGCATTTTTTTGGCGGAAAATGGGCAGCCGAGCATTATACGAGGAAAAACGGTCACCCACCGAAAAATTTCTATGGCGAGAGCCTTTTCCCTATGGGTGTCCGGACGTTTAAGAGGATGTTGGCCAGGGAGATTGATGGTGTCGTCATCGTAGACATGTTTTCCAGGTATCTTCCACGGTGGCTGGATATAGTTGTGAATGTGCCGTTGCTGTCAGAGTTGCTTATGCTGAATTTGGCTGTCGTCATGCGCAAAGAGGATACAGAGATTTCGCCATGAGAAAGAGTGAGGTTATTGGGAAAGGCAGGCTGGAGACACGGGAGCGCAACCTGGAGATGCCGTCCAGTAGTCGAGGTATCTTTGCTGCTACTCCGATAGTCATTGCTGGGATTGCTATAGCTCTGGCCAATGTGGGCAGTACTGTAATTGTGGCAAGATTGCTCGTTCCCAGAGAATACGGGGCGCTTACGCAGCTACTTGGGCTATTCTTCATTCTCTCTATGCCGGGATCTGCATTGATGGTCGGGGTTGTACAGCGGGTTGTGCATTGGAATACCTCTGGTGAACGTTGGCGGATTAGGCCATGGTTGGCAAGGATTGAGTTGGTTTGCTTTGCATTCCTTGCGGTATTTCTGGTCGCGATATGGTTGTTGCAGGGGAATATAGCAAAAGCACTGAGTTTGCCCAATAGCCGAGGTGTTTTTGAGACCTTAGCTGCTGGAGCATTATGGGTAATTGTGTCCGTAAATAGGGGAGCCTTGCAGGCTGGGAAGAAATATCGTTGGCTTGGATGGAACCTGGCGTTGGAAGGGATTGTCAGGACCGTATTTATGATTGGGTTGGCGGCAATAGGTTTGGGCATTTTGGGCGCGTCAAGTGGAATTATGATTGGAGAAGTTGTAGCTCTTGTACACGGCATAGCTGGAGTGAGCTTTTCGCTGAGGAATGTTCGTCATGGTAATCAATCTATGAATGACGATGGCTGGGCGCCGGTAGAAGTGTCGCACGATGAGAACGGAATAGGGGTATTAGGAGGTGGCGAGCGAGTTCCAGCAGACATATT
>JAJZWK010000060.1 GCA_021846725.1 Actinomycetes bacterium
CATAAGTCAATGCAGCAAGTCCAAACAAAAACGCAAGCAGAGAGGCATACCTGGAGGGTAACGTAGATATAAGTTGGCTAAGAACGGCATATGCCAGCCCAGCTTCTATCGCGCCAGAAATCGTCCTCACCCCTACAGTAGCAACGACCACTAGGAATATAAGTGAAATCTCATAGTTGAAATCGTTGGAGGATACGGATCCTTCCAGCGATCCATAGACGGCTCCACCAATTCCAGCAATACCAGCAGCAAGCGCCATAGTCAGCAGGCGCAATCTTCTGGTATCTATGCCAATTGACTCTGCCCCCACCTCTGATCCTCTTATAGCAGCCAACTGCCTACCGATCGTGCCAGACCGTATAAGGGCTACCGCAACAGACAGGACAACCAGGATAATCAAGGCCAGAATCATATAAGAACGGTTTCCTTGCAGACTAATAGCGCCTATCTGCGGCCTGGGTATGGTGATACCAGTTCCACCATTCCCAGCCCATGACAGTGGAAAGACAACATCAGATATTACCAGCGCAAAACCCAAAGTGCTCAGTGCCAGTGCTATTCCACCCAGGCGAAGCGTAGGAAAGGCAAGTAGAATACCGGCAACTGCAGCAATCAAGCCTCCTATAACAATACCGGCAATCACCGATACGCCAAAATGAATGGCAAGTTGCCCTGCAGTAAATGCACCTATACCAGCAAAGGTAGCCTGCGCCAACGAGATCTGTCCTGACATACCTGTCAGAAGTACAATCGATAGAAATATGATGGAATAGGCGACACCGAGACATAGCGTAAATACCCAATTGGACGGGATCCATGTAAGCACGGATACTCCAAAGGCAATTGCCAGAGAGGCAGCTAAAATCCTACTTCCGACAAAGACTGCTGTAGGACGCCTCGAAGGCTCCATGCATGGCTGAGGAGGTTCGCAACCTGCCATCGGATCACTCACTTCACGCCTTATCCTGAATCTGGGCATCGCTATAAGTACTCCCAACAGGATAATAAAAGGGAACGCCGATGGGATACCAGAGGAGATCAAGCTACCAGATGGCATATAGCCTGAGATAAGTTCCTGAAAAATACCGATAGCAACCCCACCGATAAGTGTCAGCGGGAGACTGACAAACGACCCGAGTGCACCGGCTGCAATAGCAGCTATCAGCAGATCGGTAAAGTTCATAGAGCTTAACTGAGCATATAATGGCGCAAGTAACACGCCAGCCAATCCGGCAAAAAGGCTTGATAGGATCCAGGCATCTGCTCCTACCAGGTCAGACCTGACCCCGTGAAGCTGCGCCAGCTTGGGACTCTCCACAACTGAGCGCATCTCCAGACCTAGGCGGGTGAACTTGAGAACTCCCCATAAAAATGCAATAGCCATAACGGTGATAACGCTTGTAGACAACTCCGTACCATTTACTGCAAAACCTGCAATACGTAAGTACACCTTCCTAGGATCGAGCAGCAACGATGGTGGACTGAGGCGAGTCTGATTGCCAAATATCATCTGAACTGCGCTGGGTAACACTATGAGAAGCCCAAGAGCCGGAACCAGCTTGACAAACTGATTCGCTGTACGAGTATATCTGAAAATTATACGATCGAGGAGTAATCCCAATGCCGGTGAGACCACTACAATTGCCAGGATGGTTGCGGCCCATTTTGGCCAACCATTATTTATAGATACATAAAATATGAGAGCTGAAGCATAGGCCTGGGCACCAAATGCAAGGTTGAACACTCCAGATGCACGGTAGGTCAGAACCAGACCAGCTCCCATCAGCGCAAATACACATCCCAGAGGAACTCCGGGCAAGGCAAAAGATACAAACTGACTCATTACCTGGTTAGACCCCCCTAAAGTTACCTTTCACCGACGAGTTCCTTCCACCGATAACCTACTTTCCACCAATCACCTATCTTCCACCAATCACCTATCTTCCACCAATCACCTATCTTCCACCAATCACCGTCGAGTGATCCTGCCTATGCAATGCCACAGGCACACTAGGTACACCTGTGGCAACGGCATCAGATGAGGTTGATGTTATATAGGGTGGTACCCCCTTAGGAAGTGGTATTATACGATGGATAGGGCCGTGAGCAGGAAGTTTAACTGGAAAACAGGAAAATACGCTTGCCGGGGCATTGCCACTCTCCGGAGTCGTAAACACGGGTACAAACCGAGTTCCCTGGGCCTGTACAAACGAAGTACAATTATAAGGGCTGGTATTTGGACCATGAGATACTCTCCAATCCACAGGTGCCAGTATTCCACCTGCAGTAAAATCTGAAATGGTATTCAGTGCCGAAACCAACCTCGTCCTAGTTACATCTCTTCCAATCATTCGTAGACCCTTTACAAACAAGTCTGCATTTACCCACCCCGCAAGAGAAGGTTGGCTCGGCAACTTACCCGGTTCGTACTTGTTCATCATTTTGATAAAGGTATCCAAGCCAGGATACGTCCCCGGATATAGCTGAGCTGCCTCAAATGGCAGATTAAGTAGCAGGAAGTACACTCCTTCCATCTGTGACGGATACTTGTCGAGTGCTTGTTGGTCATAGCCGTTATACCATAGCTGTTTCATATTCGAGAGCCCGTCCTGCTGCAAGATACTGGATAAGTTGATATTTGCACTCTCGTCCATGCAGGAAACCACCATATCCACGTGATCGGTCGCCATCCTGGTCACCGCAGCATGTAGACCAGTGCCAATAAGAGGAATATCCAAGTTGGTATAGGCGAGGTTGATTCCATAGCGTTTGAATGCGTTAATTGCACCCTGACAACCCTGCTGAGACTGGGAGACATCAAGAGCAAGTACCGCTACATTCTTCGCATCGAGTTTTTCAGCCAAATACGCCGCTTGAAGTTGCGGTGACGTAAAGCTCTGGTAAGAACCATCTTCACCAAATAAGCTCGGTCCAGCCGCCCACTGGCTATTTGGATTCACATCCAGTCCAAAGGTAGGTACGTCGTTGGAGGCGAGATATCCGGCACCAGTAAAGGATGGAGTGGCTACGCCTACCACAGCAAATACATGATCCTGATCCACTAGAGTGCGAGCGAGTTGGCTGTCGAGGGAAGGATCTGACTGGTCATCCAGCTTATAGGCAAAGTCTATTTTCCGCCCGTTCACGCCTCCCTGGGCGTTTATCATATCGAAGTAAGCCTGTACCCCTTGGTAGATAGGTGCAAAATCCCCCGTCACGGGGCCGGTCAATGAAGCCAGACCCCCCACGACTATCTTGTTCGAGAATACCCCATCAGTATTGCCCTTAGTGCTAGTTACACTTGTAGCGTTACCGCAGGCCGCCAGTAAGAGCACGCAAGCGACAACCGCCGAACCTGCTACGGCTGACCTCTTTCCCAACAGGCGCGATCTATCCCTACCCTTTGCATTGAACAGCGTACTGAACGACCGCAAAAATCTTGACACTGTCGGCACTGTATCGCAAAACAACTTCACCAACTCCTCCTTCCAAATAACTTGCATCAATCTATACCTAACCACCGGCCATTTGAGCTCATTGCTCACCTGCCAGATACAGTTACCTTTATTCTAGCGCCGTTGTAAGTAAAATCATGTGATCGGTGCAGTCGTGTATGCGGAAAAAGCCAGGAAGTCTCCGGTTGCACCCAGAAACCTCCCTCTTGGGGTGGAGCCAGTTTGCACAAAAACAGCTAGCAATAAGGTAGTTCGCAGTACCACTACAACTCAGCCACTAGGGCCTGTTCCGTAAATAGCGTGACGTTATCCGGCAAGTCAGGGGCATCATCTGACAAGGCCGAGGACGAAGGCGTAGCTGGAGCTACGTCTAGGACGATAACGCCGTCAGGGGTGTCATCTGGCTGGCGGGAACCCATGGTTATTTAAAGGCTTAGCGGATAGGCAACTCGGCTTGAGCCTCCCCAATTACCTTTACATCTCCATCTGCATTAAGGAGTTTGCAGTCGAGATCCACCAAGTGGCGCTCCCCTTCTACTAGCTTACCCTTCACTATTACCTCAGTTCGCAACTCTTCATCAGGCCAAGTCTGACTGGAAAACCTAACTTTATACTTGGTCAGAGCAGTCTTACCCACCCAGTCGGTAATCGCCGCTCCTAGTAAACCCATAGAATACATTCCATGACCAAATACACTTGGTTGACCTATAGACTTTGCAAATACCTCATCGTGATGCATGGGCATATAGTCTCCAGATGCACCAGCATATCTGACCATATCAGTCCGGGTGATACGATGCTTCTTGACCGGTGCCTGATCCCCCTCCTTGACATCATCGAAATACAATACCTGCTGTTCATTGGCTACCATCTCAAATAATCTCCTTCCTTAAACCTTCATTTAATCTGCTAACATCTTCGTCCTTACGGACATAACCTCCATTTTTGCTAAGCCGTTTCCTACGCGTATTCCTATAGCTACTCCTATAGCCTATGAATTATATTTGAACGCGAAGTTACTACCGGATCACCTGTCTTGTCATCACGCCATACCATCTCTGTCACGACGAATGTCATTACATGGCCCTTCGATTCCTTGCGGTAAGCATCTACCACCTTCCCCTCACCTACCAATACATCGCCAACGTATACCGGTTTGTGATATATGAACTCTTGTTCACCGTGCAAAATGGTTCCTCCCTTGGACATAAGAGAGCCCACTACTGCACCCACAGCACTACCTTGAGGTATGTCGTCTTCCGGCTGTATCTCGGGGAACTTACCCCACGTATCCCAGGCAAAGGCAAAGGTAGGAGGTACAGGAATTCCTGGAAACCCTGCAGCCTCCGCCGCTCTTGTATCCTGATATATAGGACTCTTGTCCCCCACCGCCAACGCAAAGTAGGCCACCGGACCTCTCTCCAGTACAACTTTAGATTTTCCAGTTGGCTTTCCGATCAAGTCTGCAAGATCGGAATCAACCTGCGACTCTGCATTCATCAATATCTCCTTTCCCGTGATTACCAATGTAAGAGCCAGTGTATAGTATATTGATTCATCCTGCAAAATAAAGCAGAGACAAAACCTCGCAAAGTGGATAGCATCTCAATGGCTTATTGATTCATCCTACAAGGTAAAGCAGAGGCAAAACACTGAGCTAAGAAGTAGCAGCAGGTGTATATTGTTATGTCGACACCCCCACTCTCGGCCTGCGACCCATATAATATCCCCCCGAGATGGGTAACAGCAGGTGTATATTGTTATGTCGACACCCCCATGACTAAATCCAGGGGCTTGCGGGGCGTGTTTGATCATAATAAGTCCTGTATTGACCTATTGGCCGTGGCAAAATCATTGTCCCTTATGCCGAAGATCTGTGACAGGGACAAGTAAGACTTCTTATGGGTATTAAAGTGACTAAATACCCTATCGTATGCCAAAACAAATCCTTTATACTAGTGCATGTAGGGAATTCAAGGGAATCGAATTCTAAGGTACATGGAATTGGTGAACAATTTAAGGTGTCCGTCTGCTGCTCCGTTCCCCGGCAGACGGCTTTAATACCGGGTCAGCGGCTTTACTCGGTTGCTCTCAACGAGAAGCAATCGGGTAAAGCCCCGGTATACTTGCCCCAGCGTGTCCTTGGTAAATTGTTACGTCTGTAGATGCTTATTCTGTCTCTGTGATCTCATCGTATGATGCATCACAACCGTAACATTTACCGTACTGCTCCGTACGTATTTATTATGACATAATCCGGGACAAAATACTATAGTAATAGTGACTTTAGTCCCAAAATTGTGTTATCGTTGATATATTGGTAGCTGCAGCCGGGGAATAGCTATGTCTTTACTGGCCATACTTCTGCTTGATCAGACCAGCCAACTCCCTAAATGCCCTTCCCCTGTGCGATATTACGTTCTTTTCACCAGGACTCATCTCTGCAAATGTGCGACCATCGCCTTCCAGCGGGACAAATACCGGATCGTATCCCCAGCCGTTACCGGCAATACCCAGGGCAATATATCCTTCTACGACCCCCCTTGCCAAGATGACCTCATTGCCTGGTATCCACAGGCATGCCACGGTTACGAAACGTGCTCCCCTGTCGGTCACATCTAAAGCCCCCACCTGGGATAGCTCTTTCAACAAGGCATTTACGTTATCTGCATAGCTGGCATCGGGTCCCGCGTAGCGAGATGAATACACTCCGGGTCGTCCACCCAGGGAGGCCACTTCCAGCCCGGTATCGTCTGCCACTGCGGGCATACCAGCGTATTCCCCTACTGTCCTCGCCTTTAATATGGCGTTCTCCTCAATGGTCGCTCCCGTTTCATCAATGTCGCCAAGCCCTGTGGGTCGCTCCTGAAGATAGATGCCGGTATCCTGCAATATCTCCCTTATCTCGGCAACCTTGTCAGGATTGGCTGTAGCCAATACAGCCGTAAGCCTATCGTTCATAGACCACCACCGATTGCAAGGATACTACTATGGAAAGTACTACTACCGAAAACGCTGCTATCAAGGATAACACTGCTCAGTGATCGGTCAGAATTTTTCTGAACTCAGGTTCAGAAGCGACATAGTCTTTTTCCAGAGAGATAATCTCATCTATACCCTTGGATGCAAAAGACAGTAATTCATCGAGTTCTTCGCGCGTAAAAGGAGCCCCCTCTGCTGTACCCTGTATTTCTACATATCTTCCCTCACCTGTCATCACCACATTCATGTCAACCTCAGCCCGACTATCCTCTGAGTAAGCGAGATCAAGCATAGGTAACGCGTCCACTATCCCTACCGAGACAGAACCCAAAAAAGAGTTGATAGGATGCTTGTCTATAATACCGTTAGCCACCATCCTGGTAAAAGCGTCGTGGAGTGCCAGGAACCCACCACATACGGATGCAGTTCTGGTGCCTCCATCGGCTGATAGCACATCGCAGTCTACGGTAATTTGTACCTCACCCATTGCGACCAGGTCGACTACCGATCTGAGCGACCTACCGATAAGCCTCTGGATCTCCTGAGTACGGCCGGACTGTCTCCCTTTGGCAGCCTCTCGTGCTACACGCTCCGGGCTGGATCCCGGTAAGAGGGAATACTCGGCAGTGACCCATCCTTTTCCGCTGTAACGAAGCCAAGGTGGAATTCTATCCTCCACCGATGCAGTGCATAAGACCATTGTATCTCCCATAGATACTGTTACCGATCCAGCTGCAAAGTGCGTAAAATCTCTGATGTACTTTATCGGACGTAGCTCATCCGGTCTACGACCATCAGCACGTTCAACTGTTAAATCTGCCATAGAGAGAAGCTACCACAAATAGCGTTGCCAATTAAAGTGAACGGACATAGAAGCAATTGCCACAAGTACAATTACCACAAGGCTCAGCGCTTACTCCAAATCGTAAACCTACTCAGAGACCAGCCTGTTCAGGGTTCCGACGATGCCTGGTATAGTAACTGTTCAGGAACGCACCAATACGCCCAGGCCCACACGAGCCTGAATTACTTCATCACCAAACGCCTCTGTGGCCTCGTTTAGTATAGACACTTTATCTATATTCGACCAGTGATGGGTAATCATGAGTGACTGGGCCCCTGCTTCGCGGGCAAACTGCCCTGCCTGCCTGCCGCTTAGGTGCTGCGACTTACCCTCATATGCGGACGTAAATGTAGCCTCACTGATTAGCATATCAAGCCCATCCCCAAGTTCCCCAGGCTGCCATCCGGTGCCGGTATCAGCAGTATAGCCAAGAGTAACTGTATCTCCCGAAACATCATGAGCATCAATACGGATTGCAAGGGTAGTCAGCACGTGGTCGGTTGCATAAAAGCTAAGGCGCATATTTTGGATCGTTATAGAAGATCCGGAAGCCACCTCGTCCCATTCGAACAGCGGCCCGTGGACATGCTGTGTAAGACGCATAACGCCCTCAGGTGCTATTACGCGCAATGGTCTTGTACGACCGATTGTATAGCGCATTGCAACGGCAAGAGAATCGATATCTGCCCAATGGTCAGGATGAGAGTGACTTAGTACAACGGCATCTAACTCATCAAGATTGAAAAACCTTTGATAATTGGAAAAACTGCCTGACCCCATATCAAGCAAGACAGCAGTCCTTGTCCCCCACTCTTTTACCATATAGCTGCTACAGGCGCCTCCCATTCCCTGATGGCTACCATCGCAACCCAATACCGTAACACTCAGCATTGGCCTATAGCCCAAGCTGCTGGTATTGCTCTCGAACATACTTTCAATATGACCATATCCGACGCTACATCCTCCTATTCGCTTGACACCGAATTACCATCCCAACTGACAGGGATTACCTCTCCGAGGTCTTCTCCAAACAACATACTTCCCACATCATGAAACCACTTGGTATCTCCAGACGAGTAAAACGTCCAGCTGCCAACCCCGTCTCTGGTCGTAGCCAACCCACTGCTGTCCAGCATCTCACGTACCTCGAAAGCCGTCTCATCAGCAGAAGATACCAGCACAACATTCCTCCCCATCACATCCAGTATGGTACGAGACAAAAAGGGGTAATGTGTACATCCAAGTAAGAGTGCGTCAATCTCTGCCTCCTTGAGTGGAGCAAGCAACCTCTCTGCCAGCACGGTAAGCTGCTCAGATTCAGTCTCTCCCCTCTCTACAAACTCTACGAAACCTGGACATGCCGCGCAAGAGAGATTGACCTCATTACTCAGATCGGCAACCTTCTTCTGGTATGCTCCTGAAGAGATTGTCCCTACCGTACCTATGACACCTACCTTACCGGACTTGGTCGCTTTTAGTATTGCCCTTGCGCCGGGCTCAATCACGCCTACCACGGGTACGTCTACCTTGGATTGCAACAGATCGAGTGCAGCAGCAGAGGCAGTGTTGCAAGCGACAACAATAAGTTTCACACCAATTTCGGTGATCAGCCACTCAGCAATTTGAAGCGAGTAGTCCCTTACCTCAGAAAGTGGTCTCGGTCCGTACGGATAACGACCCGTATCTCCCACATATACAAGATTCTCGTTAGGAGCCAAGTCGATAAGAGCACGAGCTACTGACAGCCCGCCAAAGCCACTGTCAAACATGCCTATAGGCCGGTCATCACCTGATTGTTGCGATAACATATTCATCTATGGATCGACACACCGGCATAGTAACAGGATACACCGTATCGGAACTAGCGTCATACGCACAATTTGTGAATCTCCCCACCCTGACAAGCAGGAGTTGCGGCCGTGTCTGGACAAATAAACGGTGCCACATCAAGGAAGCGGAGAATGATTAGAAGCGAACGGTACAAAGGAGCACCGGTCAAAATGTACGCATATCCGGCAATCCTGCTTATACTATGTGTAGGGTTACTGGCAGGATGTGCTGCATCGAGCACTTCTCACCCGCATCCATCGGCATCTTCAACGCCAGCCGATAGCCACATCATACCTGGCATAAGTTGCTGGCC
>JAJZWK010000061.1 GCA_021846725.1 Actinomycetes bacterium
CTAAAATTGACCTACCGATCTCTCCAGGGGTATTCAATCCATGGTTCTCCAATGCAGCACTGGCACGCCTTTATGGCATCAAGTACCTGTTTGCACTGCCGGGATCAAATCCCCCGATCGACACAACCTTGTCCTTGACAGAAAAGAGCTTTTCAATCTATAAAGTTCCTGACTCCCAGCGATACAGCTTGATATCTCAGAAAGCTATATCGAGCATGTCTAACACTATCGAGGAAGCTGAAAATCCACCCAATGGATACGGCAAGGTAACATCTTCACGATGGACTACCAACAACAACTTGCAGCTACATGTCGATGCACGCAAGAAAACGGCCTTATTGGCACGTATAACTTATGTACCTGGCTGGCACGCCACAGTAAACGGCCATGGAGTCGCGATATATAAAGCGGCAGGTACCATGCTCTCCATAAAGCTTCCTGCCGGCAGGAGCACGGTAGACCTCACCTACTGGCCATCTACCTTCACCATTGGAATCGTCGCTGCAATCGCTGCATTAGCATCCCTCATCGTGCTGGCTGTCTTCTTCAATCATAAGCACAGTCACGGTGCTCACATAAAGCGGGCGAGACAAGGTACGTACAACACATAGAAAGATATCCCCGAGAATCGAAGTGAATCCGTCTAAAAGTCAGATGACGAAGTCTCAAATAATGACATTCCGGTTACTGCCGTCCCCGTTACTGTCGTCACGGTTATTCTCAGGTCTCAACAAAGACGACTCTTCCGAGAAGGATGACTTATCCGAAGCCGATATAGTGTCGGCATGGCCATGTCCGACGTTCTCCTTGCCCAGAGAAGCAACATCTGAAGAATCTGACCTCTGTTGTCCCCCTCTCTTTGATATAGATCCCGTCCACCTGCCGCCATCCCAGTACCGAAAGAAACCCTCCATCCCGAAAGGATCAGGGTACCACCCGGCTTGCATAGGCAGATCTCGCTGTGGAACAGTAAGCGCTGGATGAGGTACCGATCGTACTCCTGATTGTAGTTCTTGTGGGGCAGATCTCACTGCTTGGTCGGGCGACGAATCGCTTATCGGTATAGCAACAGCATCGCTGCTGGATTCAATGGGCGATCGGATAGGGGTGGCCTTCTTCATGAAATCGGTCAAGCTCTCTACTTCCATCGCTTCTCCTACTTCAGATCCACCGATAGGATCGGCTACTATCCAGGGGTCCTTTGGCCGTACTACCTTTAGCATATCTCTCTCTTTATAGGGATCATTCGCAGTATAACGTCCTGCTCTCCAAACAGTCTCATTATACCTGTCTACTCTACGTTTCCACCACACCACCAAGACAAGCAGGATGAGCAAAACAACAATAACCGCCAGCACCAACTCGAATTCACTCATATGCAACGCATGCTCACCCTCGTGCATGATACGACTGAAAAAGGTGTAAAGCTGATTTATTACGTCAGCCAGCATCGACCCGGACCGCCATACCTCGTATCATGAGATCATTATAGCACGAGATCGGCTACTAAGCTCACCAGGCTGATTTGATAGGTCGGATATATCTATCCAGGGTTCTCGATACCAGTAGTTGCCCAGCCCTGATGCCACGGGTGAACTGATCGGTCAAACCAGACGATGATCTATAACCGCTGGAAACATCATTTAACTCCCTTATGTTGTCATCAGTCAGACTCAATTGTGCCGACTCAACGTTAGCTCGTAACTGGGATACCGAGCTTGCACCCGGTATAACCACGACATTTGGTTTACTGATAATCCAGGCCAAGGCAACCTGGGTAGGCGTGGCACCATGCTCCAAGGCTATGCGTTTCAGGGATTCAATTACTGGCTTTGCTCGATCCAGGTTCTGCGGTTGAAAGGCTGCAGTATATGCTCTCAGGCCACCGGGAATATTATCCCTGGAATACTTACCGGATAAGAGCCCTTGTGCAAGTGGACTGTAAGCTATCACCACATGACCAGTCTCTTCCGCCCAGGGAAGTATGTCGTTCTCTATTCTCCTGTCAAGCAGATTGTAACGGACCTGATTGCTAAGCACATTACCCGACAAGAAGCGCTCAGCTTGCTGCCATGAAGCCAACGAAAAATTCGATACCCCTACGTCCCTTACCAGGCCACTTCTTTGAAGTGAAGACATTGCTTTCATGGTCATACTCAGGGGAACGACAGGATTTGGCCAATGTATCTGGTATAGATCTATACTCTGTACCCCAAGCCGTGAGGCACTCCGCCTTGCTCTGTCCTTGATGACTGGCTCCACCGGCATTACAGGGAACACCTTTGTCGCAATAAAGACTTCATCCCTACGGGACTCAATGGCCCGACCGACTGCCCTTTCCGATCGACCCCATCCGTAAGCCTCTGCAGTATCTATGACGTTTACACCCAGGTCTAATGCCTGATTTACTATAGCGAACGATTCCCTCTCCTCGTAACCACGTCCATAGTTCCACTCTTTGGAGCCAAATTGCCAGGTACCCAAACCAATAACGGAAAGCTTGGTTCCATGGACATCTACATAACGCACAGTACCGCCAATCAACCCACTTACTTGGGTGGCATCCTTATTCCACCGTCCAACCTGATAACCTCACCATTCAGGTAGTCGCACGATACAATAAAGGCTACAAGATCGGCATACTCCGATGGCTTACCAAGTCTTTTCGGAAAGAGAACCGACTGTCCCAAGGCCTCCTTCTGAGGCTCCGGCAGAAGACCGAGCAACGGTGTGTCAAACAATCCAGGAGCAATGGCACATACCCTGATACCGCTTACAGCAAGGTCCCTTGAAGCAGGAACCGTCATACCTACAATAGCCCCTTTCGAAGCTGAGTAAGCCAGCTGACCTATCTGACCTTCGAACGCTGCCACCGATGCAGTATTGACAACCACACCCCTGCTCCCATCTTCCTGGGGTTCTGTCTGAGCTATAGCTGAACTGGCACGTGTCATCACATTGAACGTACCGATTAAATTGACATTCTGGATGAACTGAAAAGACTTGAGATCATGTGGAGAATTATCACGGTTTATTACACGCCCGATCCATCCTATGCCAGCACAATTGACCGCTATACGCAGCTTGCCACCCTCTGCAGCCTGATCGACGGCACGCTGACAATCATCTGGATTGGAAACATCTCCCACCACATAATTGGTTCCCTTGCCGAGTTCTTCTGCCAGTTTCTTGGCTGGCTCTTCCTTGATATCGAATATGGTACAGCGTGCTCCCATGGCAGTAAGCTTGCGCACAGTAGCCTCGCCGAGACCAGATCCTCCACCTGTTACTATTGCTGAACAATCGTTTATTTCCATAAACAAGAATATTAGCCATTACCGCGCTCATATGCCAAATCGAAACTAATTATGGCCATGCCATTAAATAATCACCAGAAGTGTTAAGATCAAGGCGTGACCGACAGGACAGCTCCAGACTCCAAAAACGGCAACCCCAAATACAGCATAGTCATACCAGCATTCAACGAAGAACGATATATTAGAAATTGCTTGCAGTCACTGGCCAGACAAGACTTCACTGGAGACTATGAAATAATAGTAGCCGACAACAACAGTACCGACTCTACTGCAGAGATAGTGTCATCTCTTGGCGTTACCGTTGTCGAAGCACCTCATATAGGGGTCTGTCAGGCACGCCAGCGAGGCACAGAAGAGGCACGAGGGGAGATAATCATATCAGCAGACGCTGATACCATATACGACACTTCATGGCTTACCCGTATAGACGATGCATTTTCCAAGAACCCTGAGTGCGTAGCCGTTGCCGGTCCATGCAGTTTTACCGACGGGCCATGGTGGAGTGCCATATACCCTAAAATCTTATTTGGCGCAGTCTACCTGGTGTACCTGTTGACAGGACACGTATTCTATATCAGTGCCACCAATATTGCCTTCAGAAAAGACGCGTGGCCCGGTTACAACACCAATATGACCCAAGGAGGTGACGAGATCGACCTTCTCAGGAAGCTGCGTTCAAAGGGTAAGATAGTATTTGGTCTGAGCAATCCAAGCTTCAGTTCGTCAAGACGCCTCAGCCGCGGTTTGCTTTACAATCTATTCATCAGTTTTGGATATTATTACCTGATCACCTACTGGGTAAATCGCCTAGCCGGACGTTGTCTGCTGAAAAACGCACCAGCCTTCAGAGATAGCGCCGTACAACGTTCTCCTGTTTACTGGCTCAGCAGGATAACTATCGCAACTGCCACTATCCTGTTCATGGCTTTTCCTGGACGCCCCATCGTAGGTCTAGGCTATGGTTATGTCGTCGAACCGCTGTTCGATGCCGTAACGCGATTGTTCTAGGTGTATGGTGTCAAACGACCCACAGTTTGGAAAAATGGGATACAGCACATCATACCAGAAGGGTAAGACACTCTATCGTAAGTTTATACTGCCATTGGGCAGTACTGGGATATGCATAGGCTCACTGTACTGGCTCTGTATGTCGCCATACTCTCAGCTACAAGGAGATTTCCCGTACCGTGGCGACACAAATGAAAAACTGGTAGCCATTACCTTTGATGACGGACCGAATCAACCTTATACCTCGCAGATAGCCAGTCTACTTGCCGATTATGGCATAAAAGCGACTTTCTTCCAGCCCGGTGCTTGCATTGAGCGCTACCCCGAGGTCACACAAGAATTGTTCGGAACGGGACACGTGATTGGCAGTCACGCCTACTCGCATCAATTCAGCAAGTACCTTCACTTGAAAAGCATACAGCAAGAGATCGAACAGGCTAACGCCGTATTTGCAAAATATCTAGGGGTCTTGCCGTCTCTATACCGTCCTCCATGGCTGCTGAGAATACCAGGAAGTCTCGCCATGGTAAGGAGTTACTCTTTGCAACCGGTATCCGGGGAGTTCTGCCACTCATTGGAGGTATTCCAGCCTGATCCTGCCCGGATAGCCAGGGGAGCTGTATCAAAAGCAAAACCGGGCGCATTCATACTATTTCACGATGGGTTCGATGCCAAGGGTGGCAATCGCGCCCAGACCGTAAAAGCAGTCAAAATAACTATCGAGCACCTGAGCAATGCAGGATACAGTTTTACCACCGTAGACAAACTCCTCGACATACCGGCATACCGGCCACTTCACGTCTGAATACTGTGCATCCTGCAGGAAGCGGACATGTTGACTATCACTGCTATTTGCTCCATTGGATGTTCGGCTATCTCATATACCAGAATAATATACTTCGGTCGACTTAGGTTGCAGTGAATCTGCAGCCTAAGACCATGGGGCATATTGGAATCCAGATGGAGCGCTATGCCCACCAGATCCGGGAGTAGGGCCATGAGCAGCATTACCCAACCTACCCCCTATACGGTGCAAGGCAGATAATGCCTGGTAAAGCGAGTTGACTGCCACTACCTTAAGATGCTTCGATGCCACTGATACAGCACTGTTGTATTCCTCCTTGGGGACAATAAAGACCGTTGCTCCAGCACGCTCTACAGCAATAGTCTTCTCTCTGACACCACCTACAGGCCCTACTGCACCATTGGGTCTGATAGTACCGGTGGCAGCAACTATTTTTCCGCCAGTAAGATCACCACCATTCAATGCGTTCAGGATACCAAGTGTAAATGCCAGACCAGCGGAAGGCCCTCCTATCATACCCGTAGACAGATTCACGGCAAACGGCAACGAATAGACCCCTTGAGTAAAGGGGACCACACCAATAAAACCCGTATTGTTGGGGCCACCCAATGTGGACGGCCTTTTACCGATTACAATTTTCACCTGGCTATAACGCGGATTAGATGATCTTTCCCCACCCAATCCGATCAACTGGTTCACGGTGGTAAATGTCAGAGTTGCTGTACTACCCGGCCTCTCTGCCGATATAGCATTGGCCAGTCCATTAGCTGTAAATATGCTCTTGCCATTCACTGCTGTAACTACATCTCCAGGTATGAGCTTCCCCCACGAAGGTGAAGGTTTCAACACCATCCATACGACGGCTCCTGCATTTTGCTCGGGCACGCTGTAGCCCATCTGGCGCAATGCTTCCACTCGTGCAGTTAGCTTGGCCTCTGTCATCTCGACCATGGCCTCACCATCGAGCTCGCTCGCCGGACCAGGTCCGATCAACTCATCCGACTTTACCAGTGCAACATGTGGTTCGAACTGATCCAGTATATAGCCCAGCAAGGTAACTTGAGTCACCTCTACATCTGTCATAAGCACCTGCCCATGCAAAGGATGTAAGCTCTTACCAGGAATAGAAAGCATATGCGAAACTGGTAATGCGTTGCCCGGTGACAGGCTGTAATAAGGCATGTTGATCAATGAGGAGGCTACAACCAAGAGTGCCAGAACAAGAATAATCACTCCCGATACGACCATACCGTGACCTATTTTATGCAAGATACCAGTAGACTCAGCATGCCCCAGGAACCCAGAATGATTCTGCACATCAGGCTCTTTATCATCAGTCACTACCGTTAGATCTCCTCTATAATCCCTCTCGTATTGCTGTGCATATGGATTAATCTATAAGCACCCTTAACAATGCAAGTCCGAGGATCATCTGGTACAGATACGACAAGGCCTAATTTTTCACCCAACCATTCTGCAAGACCATTCATCATTGCCAATCCACCTATAAGCAAGATCCCTCTTGAGGTCAAGTCGTAAGTGAGTTCAGGAGGAATCTTACTCAGACAATCCGATACCACACTGAAGATGTCTTCCAACACCAGCTCACAAGCCATCCTCACCTCATCTGCCTTCACCACGATACTTTCCTTCTGTCCATCCAGAGCGTTATAACCGATCACCTCCACTGCCTCATGTATAGAAGAACCACTTACAGATCCTGCCATCATTCTTATTTCTTCAGCCGCGCTTGAACTAATTACTACACCACGTTGATTGCGCAACATTTTCCTGATAGCATTATCCATACTCTCTCCCCCGGCATGGCTACTGGTATAATCAATCACTCCTCCCAACGATACAGCAGACACACAGGTCTTCCCAGCTCCTACGTCTACGACAAGCGCACCAGTTGCATCTGACGGAGATACTCCAGCATAAACAGACGCAGCCACTGCCTGAAGTACAAAGCGTACGCTGGAAGCTCCACTACTTCTCAAGGCATCCCTGATCGCCCGCTTCTCCAACGAAGACATCGCTGGTGAAACGCATACAATCACCTTAGACCTGTGTAATTTCGACCTCCCGCACCGTTTGATCACCATCTTCCCCAGTGACTGTAAAGCAGGCAAGTCGGATAATGAGCCATTCACCACCGGTCGTACCAAGATCAAGGACCCAGGGATCTCCTCCTGCATAGCCAGCCCCCTCCTACCCATGGCCAGCACCTTTCCTGTAGATATACTTCTTGCAATTATTGATGGTTCATTAACTACCAGTCCCTTCTTGGCACTCAAAGCGACTACGTTTTCCGTCCCAAAATCTATTACTATATCATCTGCCAAATCTGCCTCCTATGGATATACAATGGCTGCAATCATTATAGATGCAGTAACTCGCTTAGGACATCACCCAGCTTCACCGGATCATGCAGCAATGTACTACTATCAGATATATCTCTCTTCTCTACCGTCACGTCAAGTGACTCTATATCTCCTAACGGTAAACCCTGTGGATCGACAAGAACGATGTCTATCGATATCCCGTGCTCACGAAGTGCACAGAGATGGCTAGCCGTGTCGTAACCTGCTGTTTCACCAGGCTGCTCTCTCAGATTGGCCACGTACACACGCGGACAGCGAGCCTTGGCAATCTCTCTCGCTATTGCCGGTATACCAGATGCCGCAATGACACTGGTAAACAGCGATCCGGGACCAATCACGATCTGATCGGCATTGCGTATTGCCGACAGTACTTCATTTGGAACTCGCGGATTGGCAGGCTGCATGACCAGATGAAGTATGGAACCAGAGTTCATCACTGCGGTCTGACCTTTTACTCTTCCATGATTCGTATCAGCCTCAAGGACAACAGGATGCGCAGCCGCAGGAAGTACTCTCCCTCTGGTGGAAAGTAATTTCTCTGCCTCATTGAGAGCGATCTGCAGGTCACCACAACGCTCAAACAATGCTGTAAGAATGAGGTTACCTAGTGCATGACCATCCAGTTCTCCATTGTGGAAGCGGTATTCAAATAACGAGGCGAGCAGGGAGTTCTCAGGTGCTAGTGCAACCAGGCATTTTCGGAGATCTCCAGGTGGAACAGTTCCAAGCACCTTGCGTAGCCTCCCCGACGATCCACCATCATCGGCAACAGAAACGATACCACTTATATCACCTGCATAACTCGTCAACGCCCTTAGAGTAACCGAAAGACCATGACCGCCACCAATGGCTGTAACGGCAGGGTATCCATCATCGTAGGCCATTATCGCTCAATGTCCCTATGAAGTACGCTTACCTCCACACCCAAGTCTCGCATTTTACCGGACAGTTCCTGTGCTATCACGACTGACCGATGCTTACCTCCTGTACAGCCTATAGCCAGTGTAATATACGACTTGCCCTCCTGCAGATACAGTGGAAGCACGAAGCGAAAAAGGTCATCTATCCTATCGAGGAGATCACGTGCTGCAGCACCACCAAGAACATAATCTTTCACTGACTCATCCAGCCCAGTCAGATTTTTCAACTCCTCTACCCAGTAGGGATTGGGCAGGAATCTACAATCAAATACCATATCGGCATCAAGAGGCACCCCGTATTTGAATCCGAAAGACATAACGGTTACCTGGAGCACTCCACCGATGCCAGCTCGGAAAATCTCTATAATTCTGCTACGGAGCTGGTTCACATTGAGTTCACCAGACTCTATGACAATGTCAGCCACGTCCTTCACCGGCTCCAACATCCTGCGCTCATCTGCAATCGCCTCCTGGATCTTCATACCAGGCTCTACTGCGGACATTGGATGTCGCCTACGTGTCCCTTCGAATCGCCTGATCAATACCTCATCGGGAGCATCAAGATAAAGCAACTTAACTGAATGCCCCGACGACCGCAATAGTTGCAACGAGTTGAGCAGATCATCAATTCTGGCACCCCCTCCTCGCCCTACCACTAAAGCTACTCGATACGGCGATACACCCGTCATTCCAAGAGCAGATGGTGACTCTGCCAAAAGCGATGGAGGCATATTGTCTATTACATACCAACCGGCATCCTCAAGGGCATCGGCAACGGTTGATCTACCTGCCCCGGACATACCGGTAATAATCAGATACTCTGTCCTTTCTGGTTCTGTCATTATTGGCT
>JAJZWK010000002.1 GCA_021846725.1 Actinomycetes bacterium
TTGAGAGAGGTGATGATGGCGTTACCCTGGATGACTTTGATGGGTGTATTCATGTATTTCAGCAATTTTCTCCTGATTCCCCAGAGGCTGTAGAGGCGCTTGATAGGTTGGGTGGCTTCTTCAAGACCCATCTGGCCTGATCTGGCAACGATAGTTAATCGGTAGAGTTAAGCAAATAGCATACCACTAGCACCAACAGTGCCCGCGACATTACAAGAGTGCCCTCGACAGGATTCGAACCTGCGCACCTGGCTCCGGAGGCCAGCGCTCTATCCCCTGAGCTACGAGGGCATCGTGGCCCTGCTATGTGGTATAGTTCTGTACTTGCACTTTCTGCACTTGCATTGAGTCTTCAGGAGTAATGTCCACGGGCAGCCCGACCACGGGTTAGTATTATTATACTATGCGTGAAGACTTACAGCGATCTATCGCAACAGTGCTGTCGGAATTAGGGATAGATGTAGCTCCCAGTGATGTTGTTATGGAGCGTCCTTTAAGAATTGAACATGGCGACTGGTCGACCAATGCAGCCTTGGTGTATGCCAAGTTGCTTGGAAAGAACCCCAGAGATCTGGCAAATGAGATATGCGATAAGGTGGCAGATAGCGGGTTACAATATCTTGAACGTGTCGAGGTGGCTGGACCTGGCTTTGTAAACTTCCATCTCTCAATTGGGTGGCTCCACGATATACTGCTTGATGTTATTGACAAGGGTGAAGAGGGATATGCGCGATTCGACTTTGGAGCATCCGAGAGAGTGAACTTAGAGTTTGTCTCTGCCAATCCTACCGGCCCTATCCATGTCGGCAATGGTTGGTGGGGAGCGTATGGAGATTCGCTGGGTAGGGTGATGGCAAGATGTGGCTATACCGTACACCGAGAGTATTACGTGAATGATACAGGACGGCAGGTCAGGATGTTGGGAGAGAGTGTGTTGGCTCGTAAATTTGACAGTGAGATTCCAGATGATGGGTACCAAGGGGAGTACGTATCTCGCCTCGCCAAAAGCTATTCTGGACCCGCAGATGCCATGGTTGCTGGTAAATGGGCATCGGAGATGATACTGGAGGAGATAAAGGATACATTGGCATCTATAGGGATTGAATACGATGCTTGGTTCTCACAGGCATCCATAGAAGAATCGGGTGCACTCAATGAGACGATCAATGAATTGCGTATTAAGGGGCTTATCGAAGAGAGAGATGGAGCTACTTGGTTTATGTCTCACACTGCCGGACTGGGAGACTCTCGGGATAGGGTACTTGTAAGGTCTGATGGTACTCCTACTTACCTCGGTGGTGACTTGGCATACCATCGTAATAAATTCCTTGTCAGAGGGTTTGATCGCGTAATAGATATATTTGGGGCAGACCATCAGGGCCAAGTCGCAAGCCTGAAATGTGGCATGGATGCCTTGGGGGTGGATACTAGTCGTTTGGAGATATTGATTGGGCAGATGATATCTCTTGTGGAGGGTGGCAAATCGGGAAAGATGTCGAAGAGGTTGGGTAACTTTGTCTCGCTGGACGAATTGATTGAGGATTTAGGCTCTGATGCAGTTAGATTGTTGGCACTTATGGGTTCGCTGGACCAGGCGAACACCCTTGATCTGGATGTGGTAAGGAGCCAGTCCATGGAGAATCCTGTTTATTACATTCAATATGCTTATGCCAGGATATGTTCCCTGGAAAGAGTGCGTGAAGAGCGGTCTATTGAACGTGTACCCATAGAGAATGTCGACCTTGGTGTGCTATCGCATCCTCGCGAATTGGAGTTATTGAGGGTGCTGGAGACTATGCCTGATACGGTCAGAGAGGCATGTGAGGAGAGAGCGCCACATAAGGTAACCGCGTGGGTGAGGAAGTTGGCTGCTGCTTTTCATGGTTTTTATCACGATTGTCCGATTCTGTTTCAAGATCCAGACCAGGATGACTCCGCACTTATGCAGGCCAGGTTGTGGTTGGTAGAGGCATGTAGGGTTGCCTCGGTCATTGCGTTTTCATTGCTTGGCGTATCGACACTAGAGCGTATGTAGCGAGTTCTGGAGTAGATGGAGTGGATATGCTTGTAAATTCCGGCCCGATTTCTCATCATTTACTTCCTATGAATGCTGTTGTGGAAGGAGATGGAATGCTCAGTGTGGGTGGTGTCAGGCTCGATTATCTGGCACGCACATTTGGTACTCCGCTATTTGTCTATGATGAAGGGCACTTACGTAGTCGTTGTAGAGAGGCATTATCGGCATGGGGCACAGGTGTGGCTTATGCCTCTAAGGCGTTTATGTGTAAAGCTATGGCCCGTTTAGCCTACGATGAGGGTATGCGTATTGATGTGGCGAGTGGTGGTGAGATGCACGTAGCTGTCAGTGCTGGGGTATCACCCTCTCATCTCATATTCCACGGCAATAATAAGTCGGAGCAGGAGTTATTATGGGCATTTGAGTACGGAGTGGGTAGTATAGTAGTCGATTCATTCGACGAATTGAGACGCATAGCTAAGATTGCACCACGATTTACAGATAGGCGAACCTCGGGGCAGGCTTTGATGATCCGGATCAACCCGGGTATAGAAGCTCATACTCATGAGTTCGTAAAGACTGGACAAGTGGACTCCAAGTTCGGACTTTCTATTTCCAATGCCATGGAAGCAGTTCGTGCAATCAATGGTATGGATGGCGTATTCCTGTCAGGTATACATTCTCATATAGGGTCACAGATATTCAATGTGCATCACTTTGAAGAGGAGATAAGGATACTGGTTGATCTTGCTGGTAATATTATGACTACTCCGAGAGAGGGTGGTTATGATGAATTCGAACTGTGTATAGGTGGCGGATTAGGGGTCGCCTACCTATCGGATGAGAGGGCACCAAGTATTACCGAATGGGCTGAAACGGTCAAGGCCGTCGTTGCACCTTCGAGATTGCACATTACGGCCGAGCCCGGACGGTCAATAGTAGCAACTGCAGGTATGACGATCTATAGTGTTGGTACTGTCAAAGATATACCGGGTGTCCGTACTTATCTATCCGTGGATGGTGGCATGAGTGATAATCCGAGGCCGGTTCTTTACGGTAGCGGATATGAGGCTTTTATTGCCAGGGAGGTAAATGCAGAAAGGAGCAGGTCGGTAAGGGTTGTTGGAAAGCACTGTGAATCAGGTGACATACTTATATCAGATGCTCAATTGCCTGAAGATGTGAGTGTAGATGATCTTCTTGTAGTTCCAGTGACAGGTGCATACGGTTATTCCATGGCATCAAATTACAATAAAGTTCCCCGTCCACCGGTGGTATTTGTTTCTTCAGGGGATGCCAGGTTGGTTATCAGGGGAGAGACCTTGGATGATATGTGTCGATTGGATGTCCTGTGAACGTACAGGATCATGACCTACAGAGAGTTCACAAACAATGATAGGTAATGGAACATATCCAATTAGCCCTGAGGCAGAAGACCAAAGTGCAGTGAAGAACCAGCATATAGTACAGGATCGAGACAAGGGGTCACAACTGCATGATGATAGAGCTGTCAAGGCGATGGCAGGTTTTAGTGAGCTGCTGGATAGCATCGACTACGCTGGACTGCACCGTGCTGTAATGGGGCATCCATTGCTTGCTCCAGATCCGCCACTATCGAGATGGAGGGCTATGCAATTACCCCTCCCGGAAAGAAATATCATTATGGGGTATGGTTTTGGTGATCCTATCGTTGAAGGATGGAGAGACCCAAGATCAAAGTCAGTAGCTGATGAATTTGTCGAGTCCGGTATAGCATCTGTAGATGATCAGGGATGGCATACTGATGGTTGGGTGGTAGTACCTTACGATGGAGGGTACTTGTTGGTAGATCGTTTCGCTCCTTATGGCGGAAATGACATTCGCGTATACTTGGGGAACGACTCACTAATACTGGCGAATATGATCAGGCGTAGGAGGGGAATAAGAATGCTTGACCTTGGGGCAGGCTCGGGGATATACGGGCTACTATGTGCGGGGCATGACAGCTTGGCTACCCTGACGGATATCGATTGGCGTGCGGTAGACTTTTGCCGATTGAACGAAGCTTTGAATCGATCGACAGGCAGAGTAACCCATTTTGTGAGGGTGCTTCAAGGAGATATATTTGAACCAGTGAAGGGCGAGAGATTCGATTTAGTAGTTTCCTTGCCTCCCTACGTTCCGAGCCTGAGCGAGGAGCAGTTGTATATGTTTGCCAATGGTGGAGAAAATGGCATTTCTGTGATAAGGCGTATTATAGAAGAGGTACCCAGCTATCTGAACGAACAGGGTGAGTTGATGATACTGGTTCAGGCTATGTTAGACCAGGAAGGTAAGCCCCTTTTTTATGAGTCTATGGAATATAGCGAGAGAGTCGATCTGGATATACATATGACGCTTTTCGACTTGCACTATCTCTGGCCATATGCTGTGGAACTCGCGGGAGAGTTGGTTGGTATATCCGGAGGTGATCAGAGAGTACAGCAGAAAATGGCAGAGGATATGGTTCACTCATGGCGAAGTAACGGGGCTTATTGCGTTGGCAGTATCATATTGCGGGCAGTACGGAACAAATTCAATCATCAGATCACCATGCTTTATGCTGAACCAATTTGGTCATATTATGATATCCCTCTGCTGGACAGGGCAAGGTTGGTGCAATCCTCTGATCATTTTACGCTCGTAGCTGCTGATGGTAGAATGACTACCTTGGATCCATCTATGGTTAAGCTAATTGAGCAATTTGACGGAAGTCGCAATCTCTATGATGCTGTGTCTCTTGCATGGCCTCGATCGTCCCCCGATGCAGGAATGTCGTTACTAGATGTCGCAATGGAGAAGTGTTCTGAACTGGAGAAGGCTGGCATGCTGTCCAGGGGGAGGTATCGGGAATGATGTGGAAGATGGTGGGTATAGATGAATAAGATACGGTGTGTCATATTGGGATGTGGCAATGTAGGCTCTGCTTTGGTGTCCCAGCTGATTATAGGTCACGATGACATTGTGGAGCGTACTGGTGTGGATATTGAGATTGCTGGTATTGCGGTCAGAGATGTCGCCAAGCACAGGGATGCCAAACACGCCTATATCGATGGGTCGCTTTTTACGGATGATCCATTTGCTCTTGTGAATGACAGCTCAGTGGATATAGTGGTGGAGTTGATCGGTGGTACGGATCCGGCATCACAGTTAATCGATAGAGCTATCGAGACGGGTAAATCGGTCGTGAGTGCTAACAAGGAATTATTGGCTAGGCGGGGTAGTGACCTTGTTTCTGCGGCGGCTTCGGCAGGTGTAGAGCTATTGTATGAGGCTGCTGTTGCTGGTGCGATACCAGTGGTACGCCTTCTTGCGGAGTCTCTTGCTGCTGAGCAGCTTTACAGGGTGTCAGGTATTGTGAATGGTACGACCAATTTCGTTCTGTCGGCGATGTCCGAAGAGGGAGTAGATTATCATGAAGCGCTTGAAGAAGCGCAACGTCTTGGTCTAGCTGAAAGCGATCCAAGTGCAGATGTAGATGGGTATGATGCGGCTGCAAAGGCTGCTATTTTGGCTAGTATCGCTTATCGTTGTGATGTACGGCTTGACGATGTAGCACGTGAAGGTATTACAAGGGTACGTGCCGAAGACGTGCAATACGCTAGGCAGCTTGGTTATATTATAAAGCTACTGGCGGTTACGGAGTTAAATCAGAAGAGCCGGTCTCATGCATCTGGAAGTCAGGTATCTCAAGTACCTTCAGTACCTCAAGTGTCCGTAAGAGTCTATCCTGCCATGGTGCCTATCTCTCACCACTTGCCTCTGTTCGTGGTGCGCATAATGCTGTATTCATAGAAGGGGAGAGGTGCGGTGAAATAATGCTTTATGGGCAGGGGGCCGGGGGAGTACCTACAGCGTCAGCGGTAATGGGCGATCTCGTTGATGCTGCTGTCAAGAGGCTGGCGGGACATCAGCCCTATGTTAGTATGGTGCCAGCAAGGGAGCTGGTCCCTCGAGCATACGTGATTCCGCCGTCTGAGCTCAGGTGTGCATGGTATATAAACATGGATGTAAGAGATCAGCCGGGTGTGTTGGCCGCTGTGGCTCATGTATTTGGTGATAATGGAGTTTCGATTCGTTCAATGGAACAGGTAGGTCTAGGTAGTGAGGCAAGACTGATATTCGTCACCCATGAAGCTAGGGAGGGTGATATAGATAAAACGCTGGAAGAGCTGCATGGTCTTGGTGCAGTTGAGAATATAGGTGGCATCTTACGTGTTTTTGGAGAGGGCCAAACGAGATGAGTTCCATGAGGCTGGGTAGATTGTTATGTCCTTGATGCAGGGTTGGCGAGGAGTTATAGAGGCATACCGTCCTTACCTGCCGGTTTCGGATAGTACACCTGTTGTCACCTTGCTAGAGGGTAGTACTCCTCTGCTTGAAGCTCCACGACTGTCCAAGAGGCTTGATTGTCAGGTGTGGCTAAAGTTGGAAGGCATGAATCCGACAGGATCCTTCAAGGATAGGGGCATGACTATGGCTATGTCTAAGGCTATGGAGGATTCAAGTAAGGCCGTAATATGTGCTTCTACCGGTAATACTTCTGCTTCTGCGGCGGCTTATGCAGCTAGAGCCGGTATTACATGTGTCGTCCTTATTCCTGAAGGTCACATAGCCTTGGGTAAATTGGCGCAGGCACTAGTTCACGGAGCTCGAGTATTACAGGTGAGGGGCAATTTTGACGAGGCGCTTACAGTAGTCAGAGAGATCGGGGATAATTATCCTGTAACGATCGTTAATTCGATTAACCCGTACCGCATAGAAGGACAGAAGACAGCAGCGTTTGAAATTTGCGATACTTTGGGAGAGGCTCCCGACTTTCACTTTTTACCGGTTGGCAATGCTGGCAATATAACTGCTTACTGGAAGGGTTACAAGGAGTATTTTGAAGCGGGTCGTATCAGTCGCCTACCTGCAATGATGGGGTTTCAAGCGGAAGGGGCAGCACCTATAGTGCTTGGTCATCCGATAGACAGGCCGGAGACGGTGGCCACGGCGATAAGGATCGGCAATCCTGCTTCTTGGCAGGGGGCGTTGCATGCTGCATCGGAATCCAAGGGGAGCATTGCTATGGTTAGCGATAAGGAGATTCTTGCTGCGTACAAGTTACTCGCTACCGAAGAATCTGTCTTTTGTGAGGCTGCTTCTGCTGCATCTGTTGCAGGTCTGTTAAAGTCAAATATACCATCGGGTTCTTTGGTTGTGTGTATATTGACTGGTCACGGATTAAAGGATCCTGACTTAGCTATCAGCCAGATAGAGGTACCGAAGCCGGTGGATGCTACCAAAGATGCAGTACTGGAAGCGCTGGAGTTGTAGTGCTTCGTTTCGCAAGTAACTACTGTTCTCCACCTTGCCTTTGCCGGAATGAACAGTCTTCTGATCTTTCTTCTGATCTTATTTGCTTATTTGGTGAGTTTATTACGGGACAAGCCACTAATACTTGCACGCCCTCTCGAATTGGTGTATTATACAATTATCCGTTGCTAAATAATCTGTGTGGCGGTATATTCAAGCGGTACAAGCTCATTCAATAGGGTCGTGTATGCCTGGATCGGCGAGATGATCGTATGTCAATGTGGAATGTCGTCAAAACGACAATCTTCAGAATGATTTTTGCAATGAGCAGTATATGAAATGATGAGGTGAAACAACCAAGTGTCTAATGAGCAATATCCTGATAGGGCTGTTCTTGAGCGTAAAGAGCGGGAAGAGCTGAGAGAGATAGCGCGAGCACTGTCGATATCGATACCTGTCCGTCTTAAGAAGGCAGATATAGTTGATAGGATATTAGAAAAGGTTAATAATGGTCATGCGACCGACGATGGAAGTACGGGGTACGCAGAAGCCAATGGTAGTGCTCAGTACTCTGGTATTGCAGATCAGTCTGATACATTATGGCTATCCGTCGCACAGGAGTCTGTAGTACAAGAGACAACCACTACCCAGAAATCTACTACACAGGAGACAACTGCACAGGAATCCGTTGCACCCGAATCTGGTGTCCTATCGGGATCTATTGTCCCATCCGAGTCAACTGTTACCGAGGAATCCAGTACTACTTCTGAGCCTGATACCGCCCAAGAGTCCGGTGCTGCTGCAAAGTCAGTTACCACTGAAGAGCCTACTGTTGCAACTGAACCTCCCGCTACCGCCGCCACTGAGAAGGAGTCAATGGATGTTCAGGAGTCCGGTGCCGTGTCCGAGACTACTTCTGAGGCTACTGCCGTATCGGAAACTTCGAATATGTCCCACAGAGAAGAAGTTGCCAAAAAATCAGGCGACGAAATGCACCAGAAGAGCCAGAATCATGGACAGCAGTCCAGCTCATCTGGCAGGCGAAATCGTAGGAAAAGAGGGAAGGACAGATCGGATAAAGCCAACGGAGAGATACAGGCTACCCAGCTTGACACTTACGACGGTGAACTTATGGCTACAACAGGAGTACTTGATTTAAGGGATGAAGGTTATGGGTTCATTCGTTCTGAAGGTTATTTGGCAAGTGCCAAGGATGTTTATGTATCTATAAGCCAGGTCAAGAAATTTGCTCTTCGCAAGGGAGACTGGATAGAAGGGGAGGCAAGACCTGCAATAAATAATGAAAAATATCCGGCACTTATACATATCGACACCGTGGGTGGAAAGGCTGCCGATGAGATAAGGGGACGTTCAAAGTTCGAATCACTCACCCCACTTTTTCCTGATCAGAGATTGACAATGGAGATTCCAGGGGATACGGGTTCCAATGCGCTTACTGCTAGGATAGTCGATCTGCTCTGCCCTATAGGTAAGGGACAGCGAGGACTGATTGTGTCGCCACCAAAGGCCGGTAAGACTACCGTCATGAAGCAGATTGCTCGGTCTATTGAGATTAATAATCCCGAAGTGCATCTTATGGTGCTTCTTGTCGATGAACGCCCTGAGGAGGTTACCGATATGCGTAGGTCAGTAAAGGGGGAGGTAGTCTCATCCACATTTGACAGACCAAGTGATGAACATACTACAGTTGCTGAGCTCGCTCTTGAGAGGGCAAAAAGGTTGGTAGAGTTGGGTAGGGATGTAGTAATTATTCTTGACGGTATTACCAGGCTCGCCCGTGCTTACAATCTGGCACAGCCCGCTACAGGTAGAATCATGTCTGGGGGTGTGGATTCTGGCGCTCTATATCCACCAAAGAAGTTCTTTGGTGCAGCGCGTAACATAGAAGAGGGTGGTTCACTTACGATTTTGGCTACGGCTCTGGTAGAGACAGGATCGAAAATGGATGAAGTCATATTTGAAGAGTTCAAGGGGACGGGAAACATGGAGCTACGTCTGGATAGACACTTGGCTGAGCGTAGGCTATATCCATCTATCGATGTAAATGCTAGTTCTACCCGTCACGAAGAATTATTATTCAGTCCTGGGCAGTTGCAACAGGTCTGGAAGCTAAGGAGGGTGCTCAATGTTCTGGCTGCTGATGGTAACGCGGCTGCAGGACTGGAGTTGTTGATGGACAAGATCAGGACAACCAAGAGTAATGATGATTTTCTGGACGATATTGCAAAGGGTCCGGCACCACCCCTGTAGTCGCTTAGTTCCTGCAGTCGCTTATAATGAATGAATAAATATATACCGCCCTTATAACCCTTTATAATAAAGATAGGAGAGTCAATGAAGCAAGATATACATCCTCAATATGGTGAAGCTGTTGTTACCTGTTCGTGTGGAAATCAATTTACGACCCGATCGACAAAGGCTGAGTTGCATATAGAATTATGTAACCAGTGCCACCCCTTCTTTACTGGCAAGCAAAAATTGGTTGATACTGGAGGGCGTGTGGAAAGGTTCAATCGTAGGTACGGGAATGCTGCCAAACGCCGTAAAAAGACTGTATAATTCTAGGTAGTCAGTCTGATTGGGATATGGATGTTCCAAATCTAGAAAAATATGAGATTGAACGTGATGCAATAGCTGATCAACTCTCTAATCAAGAGGTATTGTCCCAGCCGGGCAAGTTGAAAGTTCTTTCAAAGCGCTTCAAAGAGCTTGAAGACATTGTAGCTATAGTGAAGCGCCTTCGCGATGCCCAAGATGACCTCGATGCTGCTAAAGAGCTGTATAATGACCTCTCGGGTGATGAGAGAGAATTGGCCAGGATCGAAGTAGAGGATGCTGGCCATCGTCTTGAAAAGTGTGAGCAGGATCTTAGGGAGGCGCTGATTCCCAAGGATCCGAACAACGGTAGGGATGTCATGATGGAGATACGAGGTGCAGAAGGAGGAGAGGAAGCCAATCTCTTTGCCAAGGATCTATTTGAGATGTACCTACGCTATGCTGATCGTAGGAGGTGGAATTACGAGGTAATTTCCTTGAATCCATCGGAGCAGGATGGCATAAATGAAGCTGTGATTATAGTTAGTGGTGATGATGCATGGCAACGTTT
This sequence comes from Actinomycetes bacterium, assembly GCA_021846725.1. GTDB lineage: Bacteria > Actinomycetota > Acidimicrobiia > Acidimicrobiales > JAMCPL01 > JAMCPL01. The sequence goes on from JAJZWK010000002.1 coordinate 10,461, forward strand.
GAAGCACGAGGGTGGACCTCACCGGGTGCAGAGGGTGCCGATCACTGAATCCCAGGGAAGGGTGCATACGTCGTCAGCTACAGTTACCGTGCTTCCTGTTGCGGATGAACTGGAGATAGAGATTGATCCCTCTGAATTGCGTATAGATGTATTCCGCTCCACTGGTCCGGGTGGTCAGTCGGTGAATACGACGGACTCAGCTGTACGTATCACGCATATACCTACAGGAATTGTGGTATCGATGCAGGAAGAGCGCAGCCAGATCCAGAACAGGGCAAAGGCTATGCAGGTTCTTCGTTCCAGGTTGCTCCAGCTTGAGCAGGAGAGGAAAGAAGGTGAGGAGTCCATATTGAGGAAGAGCCAGGTGGGTGGTGGCGGTCGCTCGGAGAAGATTAGAACGTACAACTTCAAGGAAAACAGGGTGACTGATCATAGGATAAAACTGACTTTGTACAAACTTGACAGGGTGTTGGCAGGCGATCTCGATGAGCTGGTAGATGCCCTGCTTGCCGACGAGAGGTCGCGTCAATTGTTGAACAGCTCCTTGACTGGCGAGCCACTGGCAGTTGGTTAGTGGTCTGTCCCGTAAATAACCATGGGTTCCTGCCAACCAGATAATGCCCCTTACTTACTGAATAATGTTACGCTATTTAGAGGATCAGTGGATAGGCATCTTAGGTTTGTCGTCCCCCTGACTTCACATGACTGCGTTGTCGTCGTCGGGCAGGCACTCCAGCCTGCCTTTCCTTCTTCGCATTGCCTTGCTCACCTGGATGAACGACTCTCAGATCCAAGCTGCCTATCCGCTGAGCCTCTTGCAGAACAGACCACTACCAGTATTTATCGTAGGTGGCAGACTTTTGTATATGACTGGCTATGAGTGAAATGACTCAAATGACTCTGAAGGATGTCATACCCCAATGTGTGGGGGTAACAGGATCGTTGCAGAGCGCCTACTGGCTTATTGAGGAACTTACCGGGTATAGCAGTACCGAAGTAGTGCTACATCCAGGCATATGCCTGACCACTACGCAGTTGGCTATATTGAGCGAGGCAATTGATCGTCTACGTGCTTTGGAACCATTGCAATATGTTATTGGCAAATGGAACTTCAGAGGGATCGATTTAGTCTGTGATAGACGTGCACTGATACCCAGACCTGAAACTGAAATAGTGGCAGAGGCTGCGATAGAGAGAGTAGTAGAAGCTGCTATTGGTAAGATGTATGGGGGGAGTTTACTGGTAGCAGACCTTGGAACGGGTTCTGGAGCCATTGCTTTGTCTATTGCCAGTGAAGTAAATAAGCAATACCCTGAGGTAGATCTATCTGTAGTGGCAACAGATATATCGCATGATGCGCTTGAATTAGCACAAGAGAATATGGAGCTTATGGCACGTTCGCAACCGAAAATAACTGAGCTGGTTAGTTTGAGGTATGGATCGTGGTATGATGCATTACCAACAGAGACAAGGGGCAGATTTTCAGTTATTGTTTCCAACCCACCCTATCTTTCTTACAATCAGTGGAATGAATTGGAGTATATGGTAAGAGAGCACGAGCCTGAGATTGCTCTGGTGGGTGGCGACAGTGGCGTAGAGTGCCACCGCCATTTGATCGATGGTGCTCCGCAGTGGCTTATGCCCAATGGCTGTATCGTATTGGAGATTGACCCATCGCAAGCTGATATTGTAGCGGACATGGCAACTGTGGCCGGTTTTCAGGACATTACCGTCAAGGATGACTTGTGCAAACGCCCTAGGATGCTAATTGCCAGCGGACTAGGTACGTACTAGTACTATTAATGGTATTGGGTTATTAATTCGGGGCGGGGAGCCCAACCTTAAAGCCGGGTGCATGCTATGAATGGTATTGGATTATTAATAGTTGATCGATTTGGCACAGTTGGAAGGTATACTTCTTTTTGCAGATATATTCTGAATCCATTTTTCTACTGACGATTGGGCGGCCTGTAATATTGTCCCATGTCCTGCACTGGGAGATATAAATGTATATACTCCAGCTGGATCACTGTGGCAAGCTTTATGGATGAAGGATTGGTACGCAGAGTTCGGGATAATTATATCCTTTCTACCGTAGGCCACGAACATTGGCATATCGGTACTTGAGTTGCCAGGGTCGTTCTCATGTAGCAGGGCAAGAAACGTTGAATTGGAGAGTAGCCCAGGTGGTGTCAATGATTTGGCTGGTATCGATTTGTAGGTATTGCTGATACCGTTTTGGCATTCGGTGAATAACGACCCAAGTAGCATTTTTGATCTGGCTCTTGCTGATAGGAGACTACTTAAGGGGAGGTTCTTGTATGTGTGCGACCAGGCGAAAGCGAGGGTAACATACAGTCCGTTCAATGTGCTGAACCTGCGTAGGCTGGTGAGTGTCCTTACTAATCCTACAGCGGGGGCCTCCACTGCTACTCCCATTACGTGTAGGTTGGGTGTATATTTCTTAGCTATTTGAGAGGCAAAGAGTGCCGCCTGACCTCCCTGTGAGTATCCAAATAATATATCATTATAAGATATTCTATATCCAGGGATTTCAGTAGCTGCCAGGGCGGCATCAAGCATATCCATTCCTTCTGCGGTACCCACAAGGTAGGGGTCGACTCCTGGGGTGCCCAAACTTTGGTAATCGGTTGCCACTACTGCATATCCGTGTTGAGTGAACCAGTTTAGGTAGGGGACTTCTAGGTATTGATACCTTGAGGGAGCACATATTGGAGCCAATCCATCGGTCGGATGAGCCCAATTGATTACCGGCCAGCCGCCTGAGGGTGGTTTTTTTCGAGGTATTACTGCAAATCCAGATACCATTACAGTGGAATTATCGATCGAGTGTGATGTGTAGAGCATTCTGTAACCTATTGAGTCTGGGGGTAGGTGTACATTGGGTGCTAATCGTTCTATCCTGATCAGGGTGCCATGGGGAGTATTAGTAGGGATGGTAGGTGGGTCGTAAAAGGTCAACTGGTTCTCCCATGACCATGGAATGCTTTCTACCGCTACTCGCTTATGTGGGATGGTATGTCTCTGAACTGTTGTCAGGTAAATGATTGTACCACCTACTGCAATTGCAAGGGCAATAGAGCCAACAGCGGCTAGAGTTTTGCCTCTATTCAGCGCTTTGTCTCTATGGTGCAATGGTAACCAGAGTACCTATCGGAGTGTAGGGATATACCTTTTGTGCTACAGGAATAGGTTGTTCTACACAACCTAGGCTCTGAGGCCATCCATATGATGCTCTATAAAATCCGTGTAGTGCATCACTTTGGTAAAAGTAGCTGATCCAGTGAACTGGGTCCGCGTAATGGGTACCATTGGGGTTGGTTCCCCTCATTATCTGGAAGGGGTAACGCAAATACACCGTGAAAGTACCATTTGGAGTAGGGGATTGAGGTATGCCGGTGTTGATTGGTGTAGTAATGATTACCTGTCCGTTGCTGTACAGATCCATGGTCTCGGGAAGGTGCTTTGTTACATAGACATAGTCGTATGGCTTTGGATCGGTCTGTCCTTTAGTCACCGCAGTAAGGAGTGCTTTCCATACCTGTGGACCTACAATCCCATCTGTGGTGAGATCATGCTGATCTTCGAATGCCATGACAGCACCTTTGGTTACCAGGTTGGGCTGTCCAGGTGTCCACATGGATTGGAGGTATTGTTGCATACTGGACCACTTCCAGCTGAAAGTACCTGGTTGCACTATGGCTTCATTTTGTGGTGCAACTGGGGTAGAGCTGGAGGGGTTGAAAGCAAGTGGAAGATAGCCCAGCTGGGCAAGAATTTGCTGTGCTCTCAGGAGTGAGCCTGGAGCAATATTGAATACCACGCTGCTGCTGGATGGCAGAGTCTCTCCCGTGGTACTCTTTATGCCGCTGGAACCTCCTGGAATGTTTACAGTTTCGGAACTGGATGGCAGGAAGCTGGCAGATGGTTGGAATGTGAGCGTATTTGGAGATATGCGTGACCATTGTCCGGGTATCGATGGCGAGAGGGATGGCACAGGGATGTTTGTCTGTAATGGTGCTGAAAATGTAATTGTTATACCTGTGTTTGGGGCTACATTTGATGCCCCGGGATTAGGTGTTACGTTGGTGATACTAAGGGCAGGCAGAGTTGTAGATTTTGTATGATTGCCTGGCCCTGTACTACTGGCACCGGCAAGGTTTATTTTACCACTTGAGCCGACCACCACTGCAGCGGCAGCTACTACTGCAATGCCAGCAACGATAAGCAACGATGCAGCACCCCTATGGCTTTTTGATAGTCCTTTCCCATAACTCGTGCGCATAGTCATTAATTATATTACCTATGCAACCAAATGATGCGTCACTATCCTGAAATAGCCAATATTTTTGACATCTTAAGCCAAGTTGCGAAATAAGTAGTAAACTGAGTTTTGTGGCGAGATCGATAGCGGTGGCAAATCAGAAAGGTGGGGTAGCGAAGACTACTACAGTTCATAATCTTGGCTATGCGCTTGCCAAAAAAAATGCCAGAGTGTTACTGGTTGACCTGGATCCTCAGGGATGCTTGACTTATTCGGTTGGCATAGACCCTGACAGTTTGAAAGTATCTGTACACGATATTTTTGTCAGGCGTGCTAAAGCTGCAGACGTAAAGGTGGCGATAGAATCGGATGATCCGAGAATGACCCTGGATATCTTGCCAGCCAATATCGACCTGGCAGGTTCTGAGGTGTACTTGTTGACCAGGACAGGTAGAGAGCATGTATTGTCCAGGGCGCTCAAGCCCCTGGCAGAGGAGTATGATTTCGTTCTCATAGATTGCCCCCCATCCCTTGGAGTACTTACGATAAACGGTCTCTCAGCAGCTAATGAGGTAATAGTTCCCATGCAGTGCGAGACATTAAGTCATAGAGGGGTTGGTCAGTTGCTTGAAATACTTGAAGATGTGAAGACATTTGCCAACCCGCACCTGAAGGTAAGAGGAGTGATAGCTACGATGTATGACGGCAGGACGCGTCATGCTCGTGAGATGCTGGAGAGCCTGGGTACGCGTTACGGACTGGAGGTGTTGGATCCACCGGTACATAAGTCGATACGTTTTGCGGAGTCACCGTCAAAAGGAGTCTCTATTCACCAGCATGCTCCGGTGTCGCCAGGGGCGAGAGCATATGCAGCTATAGCCGAACAGCTAATGAAAGGATAGTACTATATGGCAGGTTCTGATCCACTCGGGAAGAGGGCATTATTCTGGTTGGCACCTTCGGAAGAGCAGTCGAAGGGGAGCAAGGTCAAGACAACCAAGCGTTCTGACCGTGCAATTGATGAGGGACGTAGAGCATTTTATTCAAAGAATGCCATCCGACAGGACGACGGGACGGGTGGTTCGACGCGAGGAGTGCGTGGCAGGGTCAGGCGTGATGTTGGTGATCGTTACGTTAGTGGGCACAGTGGTGGTGATGCCTCACTTACGTTAGCAGATACAGATGTTGTGTCCAGTAGTATGTCAAGTAGGCGTTCAGAGAACGATACTAATCCTAGGAAGAATGATGCTAATTCCAGGAATGGCAGTAGAGCAAAGAACGTTGACAGGACAAGAAGTGCCAGCAAAGCGGAGAATTGCCCATATGGCATTCTTTGTGTAGATATAACATGTGGATCATGTAAAAGAACTACCACGGTAACCATACAGGAGTTCCTGATGATGCATTGGCCGATATGGGTATGGTTGCCCGGTAAGGGAAACACCCATCTGCTAACATGCCCAATGTGTCGAAAACGTACGTGGTTGTCTGTATCGTGGCCGTCGAGCAGTCGGGCATAACCGTCGAGCAGTCGGGGATGCTATCAATAGATTGGTGGTGCTCACCGGTCGGTCGCGCCTTGAAACAACAGCCGAAAATAATCTCTGCCCGTATGGGAAGATCATGGTAGTGTGCTTACCCAGATAGCTCACGATATACTGTCAATTCATGGTCCTGTAGCTTACCTGATCATAGGGCTTTTGGTCTTTTCCGAGGATGCTATTATGGTGGGTTTCGTATTGCCCGGAGAGACTGCTGCAACGGTGGGCGGAGCACTGGCGGCACTTGGTCATTTGCAGTTGGTTCTTGTACTCGTAGTGGTGGCACTTGCAGCTGTGATCGGGGATTCCACTGGATATGAATTGGGTAAGTTGGTCGGTCCATACATGCTTGAGCACAGGCCATTGAAGAATCGTCCTGGGGTCGAAAAAGCACGGCAACTGCTGGTTCACTATGGTGGCGCAGCTGTATTCCTGGGGCGTTGGGTAGCCGTGGGGCGTGCTATCATCCCTGGATTGGCTGGTATGGCCGGTATGCGCTATCGTACTTTTTTGGTTTATAACGTATCAGGTGGAATACCCTGGAGCATCACTTATGTTATGATAGGATATATTGTAGGTACCTCCTTTGAGAAGGTGGCATCATATAGTGCATGGGCATCCGGAGGATTGGTGACTTTAATTGTGGTAGTCGCTGTGATTTGGCATCTCCGGCGCAGGCATCATGCCGAGGGGCTGGTCCAATAGCCGGTTGAGGAGAAATAATCTATGAGGAGTTCTCCTGCCTCAAAGACGTGTGACTTGGCTGCTTCTCTTGCTTTGTTGGGATCATGTAGACGGAAGGCTTCTATTATATCTATATGTCCCTGTTCGGATAGTGAAGACCATCCCTTGACCAGCGCATAGAAACCGTCCGGAATATAGCGTAGGCTTGACAGTAGCATCATGAGGAGCTTTGGTGATTCAGCTGCCTTATTTATAGTGGCATGGAATTGCCAGTTTGCTTTTTCCATGCCGATAGTATCGTTGACTTGACGACATTCGAGAAATAGTGATTCCTGCTTTTCCAAGACATCCAAGATAGAATTATCTGCAATCTCGCAAGCTCGTGCGGTGAGTTCACCGGCCAGAGTTGCATGTATCCAGTAAATGTCACGTATATCGTTACGGGTAATCGGAAGTAACTTGAATGATCGGTTTGGTTGTATCTGTACAAATCCTTCTGCTGCCAATCTGAGTAGAGATTCGCGTACTGGTGTAGTGCTGACTTGTAGCAGCTTGGCCAGTTCGTCCTGCGTAGTACGTTCCGAACGCAACTCTCCGGTCAGTATCATAGTTCTGAGTATATCGGTGACCTCATCGGCCAGTTTTCTGTATTGCATTGGTTTCATATTTTCTCAGAATACCACGGGTTGACTGTATTCACCCCAGATTTCCTTGAGAACAGAGGTGATCTCTCCGACGGTGCAATATTCCCTGGCACATTCCAGTAGTAAAGGCATAAGATTTGTGTCTTGTTCGGTAGCTGCTTTGGCTAGTCTATCTAGACATTGGCGAACCTTTGTATTGTTACGGCTAGATTTGATATCAGCTAGTCGTTCCAGCTGCATCGATGTTTTCTTCTCATCCATGGCATATCCGTGTATATCCGGTGAAGGATCGTCGGTTACAAACATGTTTACTCCGACCACCTGGCGCTCTCCCGTCTCGAGCTGCTGCTGAAAACGGTACGCTTCATATGATATCAACTGTTGCACGTATCCTTCTTCGACTGCTTTTATCATGCCGCCGTACCTCTCTATGCCGTCCATTACCTCTACAATTTTCTCTTCCATGGCATCTGTCAACTCTTCGATGAAGTAAGAGCCACCAAGAGGGTCTACCACTTTTGCAACTCCGGTTTCATATGCGAGTATCTGTTGTGTCCGGAGAGCCAATGTGGTACTTTCCTGGGTAGGCAGTGCAAATGGCTCATCCCATGCGGCGGTGAAGATGGATTGCACGCCACCGAGTACGGAGGCCATATTTTCGTAGGCTACCCTTATAAGGTTGTTCATTGGTTGGCGCGAATAGAGCGATGCTCCTCCACACACGCATCCTGCGCGCAGCATACATGACTTATCGTTTGTGGCGCCAAACCGTTCACGTGCAATTCTGGCCCATATTCGTCGTCCCGCTCGATACTTTGCAATCTCTTCGAAGAAGTCTCCGTGAGTATAGAAGAAGAAGGATAGCTGGGGCGCAAAATCGTCTATCTTAAGATGTCCCCGGGAGATCAGCTCTTCACAGTATGTGATTGCATCTGAAAGTGTGAAAGCCATTTCCTGAATAGCATTTGCACCAGCATCTCTGAAATGAGCTCCTGCAACTGATATGGCATTGAATAGCGGTAAATTGGTTGCGCAGTATTCTATGGTATCGCCGGTAAGCCTGATACTTGGTCTGGGTGGCCATATCCAGGTTCCCCTTGATGCGTATTCCTTTAATATATCGTTCTGTATGGTACCCCGTAAGCGGCTGATTTCTACCCCCTGTCTTTCTGCTGTAACGATATAGAATGCCAATATGATCGCAGCCGTACCGTTTATGGTGAAGCTAACGCTTACCTTATCCAATGGTATACCGTTGAACAGTATTTCCATATCCTTGATCGAGTCAATTGCTACACCGACGCGACCGACTTCTCCTTCAGCTTCTATATCATTGGAGTCGTAACCGCATTGAGTGGGAAGATCAAGCGCAACAGATAGACCAGTAGCTCCCTGGCTGAGTAGATACTTGTATCGTTCGTTCGACTCTTCAGCAGTTCCAAATCCGGAGTATTGCCTGAATGTCCAGAGGCGCTCCCTGTATCCGGTGGCGAAGTTGCCACGTGTATAGGGAAACTGACCTGGGTTGCTGAGTTTTGAGTCGTAATCAAAGTGTACTTCGGGAGTATAGAAAGGTGCTAACGGTATACCTGATGGTGTCATGTATCTGTTCTCGTTGCCGGGTAAATCCACAGATATATGATATCATATATTTTATTGGTAATGAAATGATCACCATAGCTACAACTGGGACTTATGTTTGCCGGTGGTTGGATTTGGGGGAGGTCGTTAATCCTCTACTGCAGTAGCTGGTATGCCGTCGAGCGATGTAGGTGCAACACGAGCAGGAGCCAATTCGTATGCTTCCTGTGCAGTCATCTTTGACTTTCGCCTTATTTTCCGCCCAAGCCATGCTATGGGATCGTATGAGGCGTCAACGACTCTTTCCTTGAGCGGTATGATTGCGTTGTCTGTAATTTTGATATGCTCCGGGCAGACTTCAGTGCAGCATTTTGTTATATTGCAGAATCCCAGACCCAGGTACTCGCGCATAAGCGCTCTACGATCTACAGTGTCCAGAGGGTGCATCTCCAGAGAAGCCAATTTTACGAAGAACCTTGGCCCAGCATAATACAGCTTGTTCACTTCGTGGTCGCGTATTACATGGCATACATCCTGACATAGGAAGCACTCTATGCATTTGTGAAACTCCTGTGCCCTGTCTATATCGACTTGTTGCATCCTGTAGGTTCCGTCCGGTTGAGGTTTGCCGGGAGTAAAAGGCGGGATCTGTCTGGCCATGACATAGTTGAACGAAACATCTGTCACTAGATCCTTTATTATAGGGAATGTTTTCATCGGGGTAATCGTTATTGTATCGTTTGGTAATGTATCCATTCTTGTCATGCACATCAGGCTGGGTTTACCGTCTATTTCTGCTGAACAGGAGCCGCACTTACCGGCCTTGCAATTCCACCGGCAGGCCAGGTCGGGGGCGAGGGTGGCCTGTATGCGATGGACTACGTCGAGAACCACCTCCCCCTCCACTCTTTCCAACTTGTACTGCTCAAAGTTACCGCCATTGGAATCGCCTCTCCAGATGTTCATGGTTACTTCGGTCATCTATTCATATCCTTTCTCAAGTTGTATTCAACTATCATTCTTATCGGTGTTTCCGTTCTGCCTACGATTATCAGTGCTTCTGTTTACCAGGGCATGCCCTATTAAGTGCTCATACTTTTCAGTTGTCTGCTCCTGCTTGCCCAGTGCTCATCCTGCCCTGTTCGACCCTGCTCAGTAATCGACCCTGCTCAGTGCTCATCTTCGAAGAGAGCCTTTAGTTCATCTGGCATTTTCAGTAATGGCTCTGGCTGTATAGAGTGTTCTCCGTCACGTTTTCGCTGTACGAAGTTTACCTTTCCAAGCTCAGGGTCAGGCTGGGGATAATCGTCTCTAGTGTGACCGCCTCTCGATTCCTTTCTCTCAAGGGCACCTCTAGTTACCATCTCTGACAATGAGAGCATTGACGGAAGGTCTGTCGCGAGATTCCAGGACGGATTGTACTGCTTGCCACCGTTGACCGATACTCTGCCGAGCCGATCCTTCAGCTCTGATATCTTTTCCAGAGCTTGGCGCAACTCGGCTTCTGTACGAATAATGCCTACAAGCCTTTGCATGCAATCTTGTAGGTCGGCTTGGAGAGTATAGGGGCTTTCACCGTTTTCGTCATTGAATGGACGCATAGCTTCGTTCGCCGCTTCCAGCGCTTGCCCCATTTCCGGTTCAGGTGTACCAGAGAACCCTTCAGCATGGTCTGCGGCTCCTATACCTGCTCTACGTCCGAATACTACTAGATCTGAGAGGGAGTTACCACCGAGCCTGTTTGCTCCGTGCATTCCACCGGCAACTTCTCCTGCTGCAAATAGGCCAGGAACAGTTGCGGCTTCAGTTTCAGCATCTACCCTTACCCCGCCCATCATGTAATGACATGTAGGACCAACCTCCATTGGTTGTCTGGTAATGTCTACTCCTGCAAGTTCGAGAAATTGAGTATACATGGACGGTAGCTTTCTTTTTATCTCATCGGGAGTCAGTCGTGTAGCAATATCTAGGAATACTCCTCCGTGTGGGCTTCCCCTACCAGCTTTTACCTCTGAGTTTATTGCTCTGGCTACTTCATCTCGTGGTAATAGGTCAGGTGTACGACGGGCAGATGAATGGTCGGCATACCATCTGTCAGCTTCTTCCTCGGTATCGGCAGTTTCTGCCCTAAACATATCCGGTATGTAATTGAACATGAAACGTTCATTATTTGAGTTACGCAATACACCGCCGTCGCCACGAACCCCTTCTGTCACGAGCAGACCTCTTACAGAGAGCGGCCATACCATTCCTGTGGGATGAAACTGTACGCATTCCATGTCTATCATGTCTGCTCCTACCTGAAACGCCAGGGCATGACCGTCTCCAGTCGACTCCCATGAGTTGGAGGTGTATTTCCAAGATTTTCCGATGCCACCTGTTGCAAGTATCACTGCTTTGGCTTTGAACAGTATTAGATCTCCTGATGGTCTCCAGTATCCTATTGCTCCGCAGACGTTTCCACTTGAGTCGGTGAGCAGGCGCAGGATTTTACATTCCATGAATACCTCTATGCCCATGCTTATAGCCTTGTACTGTAGTGTGCGGATCATTTCTAGACCTGTCCTGTCACCTACATGAGCCAATCGTGCATACTTATGACCACCGAAATCACGCTGGTGTATGCGCCCGTCTTCTGTACGGTCAAACAATGCTCCCCATGCCTCCAATTCGAGTACGCGATCAGGCGCTTCTTGAGCGTGCAGTTGTGCCATGCGCCAATTGTTCAACATCTTGCCACCTCGCATAGTGTCTCTGAAGTGGACTTTCCATCCATCTTCCGGATACACATTGCCGAGTGATGCAGCGATTCCTCCTTCAGCCATTACCGTATGGGCCTTACCGAATAGAGATTTACATACGACAGCGGTCGACAATCCTCTTGATCTGGTCTCTATCGCTGCCCTGAGGCCTGCTCCACCAGCACCAATAATAAGAATGTCGAATGATTGGCTGGTAATATCACTTGCTACTATATTCATTAGCGTAAATCCCTTCTAAAATATTTTGTAATCGTGGATGATGCCGCTGGCAACCAGCCGTACGTATAAATCGCTCAAAGCCACGAATATCAAACTAACCCATGCCAGTTGCATATGCCTTTCGTTCAGCGGAGTGATCATCTTCCATAGCCGATAACGTATTCGATGCTTCGAGAATTCGTTTATTTGCCCTCCACAAATATGGCGACAGGCGTGGCAAGATACCGAATAGATCCACAGCAAGGCAGCATTGACGCAGAGTACAAGCGTTCCTACGCTAAATCCTATGCCTTGCCCCGGAAAGTCGAAGGCCAATATGGCGTCCATAGTGAGTACAACGTTGAATAGCAGGGCGAGATATAGAAAGTATCGGTGTACGTTGTGTAGTATCAGAGGGAATCGTGTTTCTCCTGTGTAGTTCTTATGTCCGTCCGCAACTCCACATGCAGGAGGTGATTGCCAGAAGGAGCGGTAGTAGGCTTTCCTGTAATAGTAACAAGTCAATCGGAATCCAAGCGGTACTATCAATATGAGTAGAGCAGGAGAGAAATTCCAGAAAGATGCCCATATTCCCAGTGGATGGCTACCGGCAACTCGCTGGCAACTCTCTGCGATGCAGGGGGAGTAGAACGGTGATATTAGATTACGATGCATTTTTGCGCCAACGTAGTAGTCCTTACCTTGGAATGCAGCGAATGTGGCATACGCTACAAAGGAAGTGAGAACTGTGACGGTTACTGCTGGACTGACCCACCACCTGTCTGTACGTAGGGTAGATTTATCAGTAGGGCCACCTCGCGCTTTTCCTATTTCTACTGGAACTACCTGGGGAACTGTTCCTTGTTCTTGAGCTATGGTCAATGTTACCTCCTTAACTGATATTGAAGTTAGTCCAAGGTGGTCTCCCTATGCAAGTTTTTATGTTTTATAACATAAAAAACAATTTTCATAAATGGGTTGCATTTTTTGTTCAATAAGCGCATACTAACAAAATTGTAATTACAAGCATGATATATTGCTAGTGAAGGGAGGCAATACAAGTGGAAGCTATGAGAGTGGAGAATATGTTGCAGACGATTGATGACACAGAGGAACTCGCTTGGAAGCTACAAGCCAATTGTTCTGGAGTGGATCCAGACCTCTTTTTCCCAGAGCGCGGTGCCTCTACAAAAGAGGCAAAATCTGTATGTAGGGAATGTGCGGTGAGAAGAGAATGTTTAGAGTATGCTATTCGCCACGGAGAGAAATTTGGTATTTGGGGCGGCATGTCTGAGCGTGAAAGGCGTAGGATACGTCGTACCAGGGCAATATCTTTGAGGCAAAGAGCATCTACTTCTGTAGCATCATAATTAATTTTCTCGTGCAAATGGGACGATATGGAAGGTGGTCCCTCATAGGTGTAGGTGAGAGTCTGTAGCATCATAATTAATTTTCTCGTGCAAATGGACCCACTTTAGTCGCACGTACATGGTATCTACCTCTGTAGCATCGTAATTCTCTTTTCTATTGTCCGTTCTGGGCAGATGTCTAACTGCTCGTAACGGTTTGGTGGTATTGTCGCCAGGCATTCGGCAGGAAGTAAGCCGACAAGTTCAGCTTTGGAGATGACGACTCCCTTGGATAGTGCTAGTTTTTCCACTGTATCATAGAGGTTGTCAATTTTTATTGTTGTCGTGTCGACTATATTGAATGATACTTGGGTCATATCACCGACCGTCAAACCTAGTGTGCGTAATTGATCGTTTCGCAATGATTTGGCGATATATTTGGCGATTGCTAACTCTGTTGTGTCTAGCCAGATATTGTAAGCTATCAACGCCTCTCTAGCCCCAACGCAGCATGCACCCGCGGTAGGGTGAGGTAGTTTGAGCCCATTGTCGGGCATTATTTTGGTAAATGCATCCTTGCGTATTTCAGGTAGGCTATGCCCGTTCCCGTATAGAAAACATGGGATATCCAGCGTTCCCAACCATTCGCATAACCTATCCCTTGTCTCTATTGCTTTTGAAAATGCTGCCTTATCCTTGGTGGGGTGTCCGTAGTTGTCCAATGGAACAAGAGGGATTACATCGACTGCCCCTAATCGTGGATGCACCCCTGAGTGCTTGGAAATATCAATGTTTTCCAATGATACAAGCACAACATCTTGAATAGTAGCCATGAGGGCAATATCGTTTCCAGCTAGCGTGAGAACTGATCGGTTATGGTAGGGATCAGAGTGAATATCCAAGAAGCAGGCAGCCGACAGGGATGACAACCTGTCGAGCAGTGCGCGATTTTTCCCTTCACTGATATTTATGGCAGATTCAAGCATGTGTACTAACTGATTTTCTGAGTGGCTTTGTTGTAGTACGTTTGTCGTAGTACGTTCTGAGTAAACAGTCTCTTAGCAATGTTGGTATTCAGAGCTTATACTGCTGTGCCTGTTCGTAAGTTTTTCAGAGAAAGAACAGCTATTTAGCTGTTTGTCTGAACACTGGCCAAGCGACGCCTGCGCAGAATACGCCTACGCTCTCTTTCAGATGCGCCTCCCCATACACCGTGATCTATATGTCCAGCTAGAGCATACTCAAGACATTGCAGGCGCACATTGCATTCAGCACAGATTCGTTGAGCTACCTGTACTCCCACTCCGTCATTGGGAAAGAAAATATCCGGGTCCATATCCTTGCACTTAGCATCCGCCATCCAATCTGTATTCATCATTACTTTTTATTATACCATTTCCGTATCTATTTGTCACGTAATTAATTTTATACTTTCATGACCTGAACTAATAGTGTTGCTGACATCTTTCCCATGGCCGAAGACAGGGGTTGCAGTGTGTGGTCATGTAGCTATCAATCATGTCATAGATAGATAGATAGATAGATAGATAGATAGATAGATAGATAGCAGCCTTCTCCAGATCTAGAGCGGACGACGGGATTCGAACCCGCGACCCTCACCTTGGCAAGGTGATGCTCTACCAGCTGAGCCACGTCCGCAACGCATCAATAGGTATATTATAGCTACATAGTACTATACGCGCCATATCGTATGACATTTATTACGCGTATTTTCGTGCTGTTGCTTTTTCCAATTCGGCAAACGATTCATGCATGTATTGTGTAAAATCATCTAAATCGGGGATCAAGTATTTACAGGCGAGTATGCCAATTCCCAATCGGTCTACGTAGCTCATTACTGTTACGTTTAACCCAATGCCCTCTACCAGAGGTCCGAAGGGGTAGATTTCTACCATCCTATTGCCCGCGCACCACAGTGGTTTATTCGGTCCGCGTATGTTCGATATCACGACGTTGAATGGCATGTGCAGTTTATTCAGCAGTTTCAGCTTTGTGATGGTAGTAGCAAGGGGGTGTGATATTCCAGGTATAGCAACTTGCGAGATAGCTTTTACAAGGTGATCGTAGATGGGAGAGGAGTTGCGTATCGCATGGCTGGATCCTGCAGAAATAGCAATAAGGCGGTCTAACGGGTCATCGATATGAGTTGCAAGTGATACAAGTGCTGCAGATACCATATTGGCATTTTTATTCGCTCTCTCATTTCTGTGTACATTGTTGCCTTCGGCAATGTTTCTGGAATAGACGCCACTCTCACTATTGTCTGTAACCCTTCCGCTTCTGGTTTTATTCATATTGCCCTCATACAGTCCTCGCTGAGAGACGGGCACAAGTGACACCAGAGAACGATCTGGCCTCTCGCCTCGCGTATCTAGCAGTTTACGTAAGGCTCCAGATACCGTTGCCAAGACTACATGATTAATTGTTGTAGATGCACTGTGTGCCACTATCTTTATATCTGTGAGTGGGAGGCTCATGAATGACAATTTCCTGTAAGGTGAGATCGCTCCATTTATGGAGGTACGTGGTGCCAAGTGGGGAGCGAGGGGTGCCATGATTCCACCCGATGCAGTATCTCTCTTCTTTTCGTTGGTCATATTTGTCAGGAAGGAAATAGCACGTTTAGCACTGTCAATGGTAGTGCCTGATCGTGATGCCAGTCCGGTAGCGGAGTGAATGAGCAGCTCAGTCAGCGAAGGAACAGGGTCAGGTATCCACGGATAGTCGGGTGGGGGGACATTTCGTGGCGTTGGTCCGTCATCGAATACCGTAGATAAAACGCCTGCACCAGTCTCCCCGTCTAGGATACAGTGGTGCATTTTGGCGATCATTGCAATAGACGGTTCAGATGATGCATGCAAGCCTTCCACCAGATGTATTTCCCATAGTGGCTTGGACATATCGAGTTTGCGTTCCATGATTGATGCTGCCAATGTGGTCAGTTCATTATAACTACCCGGTGTAGGTAGGGCTGCACGATGTATATGATTTTCTATATCAAAGTGAGGATCTTCTATCCATAGGGGAAAGTCAATTCCAAGGGGAGCCTTTATGACTCTTCTTCGTAGGGCATGTACAGTATGTATTCTCTCGCTTATAATGTTACGTACTGATGAATCTATAGTCTCTACATGACTAGTCTCACTTGTATCGAATACAGCTAATACCCCAACATGCATATGCATATTTTCCGTTTCCAGCGCAAGGAAAGCAGCATCCAATGGATCCATTTCTATCATGTCTATCGACCTGTATGTCCGAAGCCGCCAGCACCTCTTTTGGTATTCAATGGGACTTCTACTCCTTGATTGTAGCCATCTAAGTTCTCCAATGGTCTGAATACGACTTGTTCTACCTGCATTATGACGAGTTGAGCGATTCTATCTCCTCTGGTAACTGTATATTTGGCGTATGGATCGGTATTGATCAGTATAACTTTTATTTCTCCACGATATCCTGAGTCAATCAACCCAGGAGCATTCAGGCAAGTGATACCGTGGTCTTGCGCCAGTCCGCTACGAGGTAACACGAAGCCAGCATAACCTTCTGGTATACCAAGTACAAGGCCAGTTGGTATAGTGGCTCTTCCTCCACCGGGGGGTATGGTTACATCCTCCCTGGAGTGCAGATCCATTCCAGCATCACCCGGCATTGCATAGGTGGGTATTGTAATCGTTGGATCAAGTACTGATATGACAACCTCTACCATGAGAAAGAGACTAGCACCACCTCGAGTACTCTACCACAATAATCAATATTGTGGTAGCTAGGGTAGTTAGCGGTCTGCTCATGAATGGTTATATAGTTACAGGTTACAGTGGCGCGACAATGATATAGCGGCTAACATCATTGTATGCTTTTGTGGATGGATCTGGAGATGACTGGGCTTGATCCATCGCGTGATGTCATTGTGGAGATTGCTACACTTGCTACCGATGATGAGTTGAATATCTTGGCTGAAGGTCCCGATCTGGTCATCCATGCAGATGATGCCATACTCGCTGGCATGGAAGATGTCGTAAAAGATATGCATGAGCGTTCAGGATTATTGCCAATGATAAGGGCATCGCAAATAACAGAAGAAGAGGCAGAGCACGCCACTCTCGAATTCATGAAAGAGTTTGCACGTGAACCTATGACGATTCCACTCTGTGGCAATTCCATAGGTACAGACAGACGTTTCCTGCTTTCCAGGATGCCTTCAATTGAAGAGTGGCTTCACTATCGTTCGATTGACGTATCTACCATCAAGGAACTGGCTAAACGTTGGTATCCAGAGATATTGGCTGGAGCTCCGAAGAAGCGTGGTCGCCATAGGGCAATGGACGATATAAGGGCATCAGTTGAAGAGTTGAGATATTATCGCAAGACACTATTTATAGATAAGTCACATAATCAATTGAATAGGCAGGATACTGTTGTCGAGCCTCGGGGCGAGGGCTGCTAAAAGTAGCAAAGACGATGCAACGACAGTATGAGCCGGGACAATCTAGAACATATTTTCCCAGAACGGCAAGATCTCCTCGAGATATTTTTAACGGTAGTGCCTCTCCGGTAGTAGCTGCCTTTGATTTTGACGGTACTCTGACCAGAGGGGATAGTGTCATCAAGTTCTTGATCCATATAAGGGGGAGGCTACGTGTAGCTTGGTCTTTGCTGATACTTCTACCGCTGTTCGTTCTATCCGGAATTGATGGCGACAGGTATGCTGACAGGTTCAAGCAGCGTCTTTTTTCCAAAACTATCGCTGGAATGACATTGGAAGAGCTCTTGGAGGCAGGGGAGAGGTTTGCAAAAGTTCATCTTGATCGCAATACCCGGAACAGCGTGGTGGAAAGATTGACGTGGCATAGAAATCAAGGTCATTTGGTCATAATTGTATCTGCATCTCCGGAGTGTTATATAGGACCGGCAGCAAGGCTACTGGGTGCCACGGATGTCATTGCTACTAAGTTGTACGTGGACGAGCACGGAAGAGTCGACGGTAGTTTCCAGGGTGATAATTGCAGGGGTGTAGAGAAAGCTCGGAGACTGAGGGAGTGGATCAATACACATTGTGTTGACAATGGTAAGATTACACTCTGGGCATACGGTAACAGCATCGGGGACAGAGATATGCTGTCCATGGCTGATACTGGTATAAATGTGGGTAGGTTGGGACGTATAGGTAGACTCAGGAAATTTTGCAGGATAACGTCTAGTGAAAATGACATCCAGCGAGTTCATAGTGTTTAAACCGGTAGTTGATAAGTAAGTGGCCAATCAGTAGGCACTGCTTGAAGATCAACTTAGTCGCCTATTGAGCCGAGGTCGAGTGGCCAATCAGTAGGCACTCGACACGATTCCTAATGTTGTAGAGGGACTTGTGTTAGTAGAGCTGGTCAAGCTAGGTGCATTTCCGTAGTTGAAGACCTGTCCGTTGGATACGATTATAAGATAACCGCCAGCTGTGGTAGTAGGTAGGATGGAGGTCGCCTTATTGGGGGATGCAATATTCCCTCTTGGTGAACCGTAGTACTTGGCATTTCCAAATGGGTATACAGCTCCATCAGCACCAACCAACCAATAGCCCCCTCCATCGGGGGTAGCAGCCACACCTACTACGGGAGATGGAGGCTTTACCCTTATCCCAGGGAGTGAACCGTAGTACTTGGCATTTCCAAATGGGTATACAGCTCCATCAGCACCAACCAACCAATAGCCGCTCACTCCTCCGCTTGCTTGCCCGTCAATCTCGAACCAATTGGACTGTACACCATAACCAGAAAATTGTGATGAAAACGATGAACCTGTAGTGTTTACCGTTCCTGTACTACCTGTTATTGTCATATTCAATACTCTTCCTCCAAGGCTGCCATAGCCGTTGCGACTTGTAACTGCTATGGATGTAAGCGTTCCTATGGAGGGATAAGCCTGTTCTATGGCAGTCACAGGTATCTGTGCCTGCCAGGTATGATGCTGGTTGCATGCTTGAGGTATGCATATCGAATCGCCTGCGTCCACTACTGGTTTGAAGATACTGGGGGCGGTATATCCCCCCGTAGATGACGAGTATTGTGTGTCTGCAATCTGGCCATTGGGCATGTATACGACCTGAGCTGTCGTGTCTTGCACTGCTGCAATGACCAGTTGAGTCTGGTTGGCCAAGCCGTTGTAGACTTGGCAGTACAGGTCGCATATATCTGCATAGTTGCCGTTAATGCCTGTTTTAAGATTTGCCATGACATAAGATCTGGCGGCAACGGCCTGAGCTTCTAACTCCTGAAATCCCCTTGGCTCTCCTTGTGCGCCAGTGATGCCCAGAGTTCCCCAATAGGCCGGAGATTCATTTGGAACTACGCCCGCTACATATTCTTCAAGTGGCAGTGAATTCACTGTTCTGGGGCTGCCGTTCGCGTTGTATGCTGCCGATACATTGCCTTGTACTGTCATATTCCCAGAGGCCATACAGATGGTGAGCGCATATGTCTCTGCATTGCTGGCACCCAGAGTAGTTTGTTCTGATGGAGTTATCTCAGGATTGTATAGATCAGTCTTTACTGGGGTGGATGACCATGGTCCATTGCAACCTTGGCCGGTATACAGGTTCCACTTGTTCGAACTGCTTGGTGTCAGTTTGACGGATTGGTTAGCTTGAATAGTGACTCCTGCTGCATTGAAGGCCGAATTGGATGTCACTATAAGGTCGTTACCGTTATTTTGAGATATTACAACACTGATATTAGTTGCAGCTTGGTCGGCAGGGAGTTTCCCGAGTGTAGTGGTACCCGAATAAGTGGAGCCGTAGAAATGAGCGATGATTTGTTGATAGGTCAATCCGGAGATTGCATATCCAAACGCACCCCATTGACCCATTCCTATGCCAGGTCCCCAGCCATGTCCTGTAAGTGTGACGTTTGTGTAGGGATATGCGTCAGATGAAAGGGAGTCGAATGAGCCAGATATACCCGTGGTGCCTATGAGGACAAGCACCATAAACAGAATATATTTGATGGTTCTGTTATATACTAATCGTGTTATTTAACGATTCTAGCTTGACCTGAACCGGAGTTGCAATGATGCCCAGGTTGTTTTCTGGAGCGGTAATCTTAAAGGTGCAGGCACGATCGAATCTGTCGTAATCGTTGGAGGTACCTCGCTTGCGTATAGCGGCATTCGCCATATAGATACCACCAGTTAGAGGCAGCGCATCAATGGTAAAACTAATATTTCCTGTTCCCTTTTCGATTACTGGGTAGTATTCAAGAGAATCGGTGTTCGATGAAAACACTATTGTACCGGAGTCGTTTTGAATTTCCACTATGAATACGCAGTCGTCCAGATCTGCCTCAGACTTGTATTGCACTGTGATCCCAGCGGAGTCACCGCTGTCGATCTTATCTATAGTTTGACCATTTACAGATTTAAGTGACACAGATTCTACAGATATAATTTTCTCTTCATTGGACGAACTCCTACCCAGTTCCGCATCGAGCAGCTTTTGCTCAATGATTATGTCGTGGTAGCTGTCTATGGCATCTTTTGCCTCTCCTATAAAGACCATATCACCCTCTTGTAGAACAACGGCGCGGCTGCAGACTTTTTTTGTAAGATCGGGTGAGTGAGTTACAAATAGTATACTAGTGCCATTTCTTTGCATTTCTCTGATCTTGTCAAGGCACTTTGCCTGGAAAGTTTCGTCTCCGACTGCCAGTACTTCGTCTACTATGAGAATATCGGGTTGAACATTGATTGCGACTGCGAATCCGAGCCTGACGTACATTCCTGAAGAGTAGAACTTTACTTGATTGTCTATAAAGTGCTCCAATTCGGCAAAGGCAACTATATCATCGAATCGCTTGGCTACCTCCTTCACCGGTATGCCAAGTAACGATGCATTCAAGTAGATGTTGTCTCTGCCGGAGAGCTCAGGCTGAAAACCAGCACCCAATTCCAGCAGAGATGATATCTGTCCCCGTAGAAGTACTTCACCGGAGGTCGGGCGCAGGATGCCAGCAACGCATTTGAGAAGTGTGGATTTACCTGATCCATTCCTCCCTACAATGCCTACGGTCTCTCCTTGTTCAACGTAAAAATCTATATTCTTTAGCGCCCAGAACTCTTCGAATACGCTTCGGCGGAAGTTGACCACTTTTTCTTTGAGAGAGGTCGCCTTTTCGTGGTAGAGCTTGAACCGCTTTGATAGGTCATGTACTTCTATTGAATGATTCTTGTCCATTGTTTGATTACAACCTTTGTCTAGGTATCTGGTGTTCTTCGTTGGATTGCACACATAATTGGCAAAGTGTGAGCGCCTGACCTGTACCACCACGGCGGGTATAGTCGTTTTTTTTGAGCTGTGGACTGTTGAGCTGTGTACTGTTTGATGCCATACACTTAGTGGCTTTAGGCTTAGAGCTCTTCAGCAAAGTTACCTTCTATGCGTCCAAAGATAATGAGCGAAATCAAGAACAGTATGATGGAGCCAGCCAGTACCCCAATGTCCAGTTTCAAGAACCACATTTGTCCTCCCGTAGGAAGAGTGAAAACTCTGGTGGTACTTCCCGGAGGGATATAGGAGACTATTGCATAGATTGCTCGTTGGAATGTAATTACTACCGGCGCGATGGGGTCCATTAGGTAAAGAAAACCCAATCCATGTCTTGACAGCGCGCTCATAGCCGAGCTGTATGGGTAGACTATAGGCACCCCCCAGAACCATGCTATAAGTACGATCTCCAACAGATGATGGGTGTCACGTAGGTATACATTTATAGATGAAAGTAGCACGGCAAGTGCGGCAGTAAAGACTATCAATGCCAAGAAGGCAGGTACGAGCAGCCACAAATAGCTCCACGCGGGAGAATATCCGAAGGCGGCGAGCACCACAGCCAGTACTATCGCTTGAAAGCTGAAGAACACACATGCAGTTCCAACCTCTGATATCGGCAACACCTCGCGCGGGAAAGAAACCTTCTTGACCAAGCCGGAATTGCTTACAAGTGATGAAGTGGCACTGGTGACAGCAGAGCTGAATAGATTCCATACCAGTACACCGGCGAACAGATAGATCACGAATCGAGGAACGGTAGAACGCACTATGATTTTGAACACTATGAAGTAGACTGCGATGGTCATAGCTGGATTAAGCATCGACCACAGGAAACCGAGAATGGAATTCTTGTACTTTACCTTTACTTCGGTACGAACTAGAAAGCTCATCAGTTCACGAGAATGCCATATCTCCAGCAATTTTGTCCTAAGGCTTACACGAGCTGACACCTGTTTGACCTGCTGTGATGACGTAGGGTGGAGTGTCATCACAGTGGTATCTACGTCAGTGGCCTCCTCGGAAGCTGCCTGCTGGATCGGACGATTTTGGCCTTTGTCGGTAATAGTCATGTCAACTGGCAGTGTCTGCCGGTACTGCCGACCTCTCTATCACCTCGTCGATGAAACCGTACTCTTTTGCCTCTTGGGCAGTAAACCAGCGGTCTCTGTCCGAGTCAGCCTCAATTCGTTCTACTGGTTGTCCTGTATGGAATGCAATGCGCTCGGCCATCATTCGTTTGAGGTACACTATCTGTTCAGCCTGTATGGCGATATCGGCTGCCTGTCCCTCCATCTGCCCTGATGGTTGATGCATTAATATCCTACTATGAGGCAATGCAAAACGCTTTCCACGGGTGCCTGCACACAGTAAAAACTGTCCCATTGATGCGGCAAGACCTATACATATAGTCCTGACATCGCACTGTACGTATTGCATAGTATCGTATATAGCAAGTCCATCGGTTACCGATCCCCCGGGGGAGTTTATGTAAAGGGATATATCCTGATCAGGGTCTTCGGCGTCGAGAAGGAGTATTTGAGCACAGACCAGATTGGCAACATCCTGGTTGATCATGCTCCCAAGAAATACAATGCGTTCCTTCAGAAGTCTCTGGAATATTTCACCACTTGGATCTGACATGAGCGAATTAGGTCCTGCAATTGGATATCTGTCAGATAGTTGTGGAGTACATCCAGCTATTGATGCACGTCCGGACAAATTGTCTCCTTTCGGTCTGTTCTATTTAATACTAGATTATATGTATAAGCCAAGCATGGTACCGGCTACTTCATACAGTAGCACACACCATATTATAACAAGTGAATGAGGTGACGAGAGTCAGCGTGTAGGGGTGCAGGGCATATGGGTACATGCCGATGCGACCATGTAGGATTTTTTGTCAGACTTCAGGTCGGATCAGACATCTTATTACGATAGAATATACTGGATAATTTGTAGGCAATTTTCCAACTTCTGGATAGCTGCGCATCCGAGAATGCCTTTTTCAAGTGCTCTAATTCAAACTCTGCTTGGTGGCGGACAAGCTGGGTATTCTTGAGCATCTTTTGTAGCAGGTCTGTATACCAATCCAGACGTTTGGGACTCATGTAGGCATATACCGACCATTCGGCGTGTTCTCCCAAGAGATGGTAGCTGGTTTTATGTTGCCCGTACCGGAGTAGGGTATCATCCATCTCCATACTTATCTGCTTGGTAAGATTGCTCATCATGTGCAGATCATCGTTCGATTCTGCATCCCTCATTTCTGTACGTGTCGAATTGGTTTCCATGTACTTTCTGGTATTTGAGTGGCTGCCAGATTCCATGTCGATACCAGTTGATTGTATACCTGAGATCCAGTATAGAGGTGGTATGCATAAAAGGGACCCCATTGTAGGTGGCCCGTAATCATTCATGTATTTGTCGAGTTGTAGAGAAATTTGATTCCTTATGCCCTCGTCTGGGTTGGATGAGCTTGTATCCCGTGGGCTGCTATCCTCCAGATGAGTACCTTGTGGATGATTTGGGTAAAACTCTGCTGAGATCAGATATGGTGCGATGATGAGAACGTCAATGTCCCTGAAGTCGTGATTGGCTAATTCACCTCTTCCTGTGTTTGCAGGGTCTTTCTGTCCATTATTGGTTGTCCATTGATGCCATACTTGGACACCTCGTGCTCTCAGACATTGAGCTACATCGTATCCCCCTTTTCCTATGGTTACTACTTTTTCTGGGTTGAATATTTCAGTAATTTCTTCGGCAAACAAAAAGAGCGAAGAGCGATATAGCTCTAGTATGGGTATATCATTCTGAAGAGACATGGTCTCTGGACTGTCGGGGTTCTTTGAACGGTAGCTGGATTTCATGTCTCAGAAACCCGCCTCTTGCTCTTGGTCTTGTGGTCCATATAGGCCATTGGGTCAGACTTGGCCTTGTAACTATCGTCTATTCTATCGTCTATCGTCAACTGCTCTGCATGTTCACTGCGACTATCTTCTGACAATGACATCCATTTATTCCAGGGATGTTTTGTACGGGGAGGCCAAGCCAGTTGCTGGGAGTCATGTAATGAGCTGAGATTTGGGTTGTGAAAAGGATCGTCGAATAGTCGTGATCCCCACTTGATATGCATGGATGTTGCACTGGCTTGCCACTCGATCATTTTCCTTGTATTTTCTGCGTATCCTCGTGAGGCAGATTCTTCATGGTAAAGCCGTGCATAGGGTGTCCAGATTATTTTCATTCCTCTATCTGCGATTCTCAGGCAGAGGTCGACGTCGTTGTAGTGGTGTGGGAAGGACTCGTCGAAGCCTCCAACCTGTGTCCAGGTTGCCTTGCGCATAGCCAGGCAGGCTGCTGTTACTGCAGAGAATTCCTGAACCAAGACAGATTTACCCCAGTATCCCGGGTCTCCTTCCAGTACACCTATCTGTGCATTGCCTGCAACATACATGCCACCGAAACCAAGCAGCACTCCACCGTGTTGCATCACTTTCGTCGTATAAAAAAGTGCTACTCCGACAGCTCCTATCTCCTCTCGTAGCGCCTGCGACACCAGTTCTTCCAGCCAGCTGTCTTGAGGTGCCCAGACATCGTTGTTCATCAAGACAAAGACATCACCGGTAGCATGAGATACGCCTATATTGTTTAGCTTGGAATGATTGAAAGGAAAGTCGCATTTTATTATCTTGATCCCCATGTCGCGGTAACGAGCGAATAGTTGTCTGGTATCGCTATTGGCGCTTTGATTGTCGCATATGATTATCTCTTTTGAACCCATGTATCTGCTGTCCAGTATCGATTTCACACACTTATCAAGAAGATGTGCATTGTCGCGAGTTGGTATGATGAATGATACCTTTGGGGGGTTCTTGGGTAATTCGAATAGTACCCTATTGTAGATTGGCAATGCGGCAGGTACCACCTTTGCTCTTACGCCTGATCGTGTCAGATGTTCCTGGATTACCCTCCTTCCGGCGATGACTGGATAGTCATCGTGGCTGACCCTGCCGGAGCCGTATTCCTGGGTAGTCCTCCAGTGGTAGAGGATTTCCGGGATATGTCGAATTCTGTCCGTGTTTATGCTTTCGGCTACTCTCATTACCAAATCCCAGTCCTGAGCGCCTTCATATCCTATTCGGAAGCCGCCAACAGCATCTACGGCACTCTTTTTCATGACGGTAAGATGGTTCATCATATTCTGCCCGCGCATCATTTCGAGGTTCCAGTCTGGTTTGAAATATGGGTCAGATCGGTTTCCTGAGTCATCTACCTTGTCTTCGTCGCTGTAGATCATTACGACATCTGGATACTCGTTTATTTCAGCAACTATTCTGTATAGAGCATGTTCTGGAAGCATATCGTCATGGTCCATAAAAGCTATATATGCTCCGGTTGCTATAGAGAGAGCATCGTTGGAGGCAGCGGAGATATGACCATTTTCCCTGCGAAATAGTACTCTAATCCGGCTGTCTTTACTGGCATAGCGTTGTATGAGGTGCCTTACTTCGCTCGATCGAGATGCGTCATCGACTATACAGAGTTCCCATTGCTCATATATCTGATCCAGAACAGAGGCAATCGCCTTTTCCAGGTAAGCCGGGAATGGATCATGCACCGGCATGACGACTGATACGAGAGGCTTGGCGGTGAACGTTTCTATGTGTTTACGGATTGCTTGGCGGTCATCATCATCCAGGGTATCGAATAACTGTACCCATAGGTGATATGAAGTATCTCCTACATCGTTTAACTGTTGCTTCATTCTCTCGATAAGATTGCTGGGTCGATTACGCATGATATTATGTAGTATCTCATGAATAGATAGTATCGTTGGATGATTTTTTATGGTGTAATGATTAGACACAGACTTTGTCCAGGGATTGGTTGGTTGTACCGCTGTGTAATCATTGCTGGTGACGGTATCTATTTTGACGGTATCCATTTGCACCATTGCAGCTAGTCGTAGCAGTGCCGCATACTTCCATAAGGGCTTCAGTACGACAGTGACCTGATTTACTGATTTTTTAGTGTCAGGGCTACTGGGGGTTTCGCAGGTGACAGAGAGATATTTTGTGTATGGGTTTATCTTGAATATAGCGGTACCTGAGTGTGAAGTGTCTTTGTGCAACGCTATAGTGTGCCCAGAGCGGGTTCCGTGTCTGGATAGTTGTTCGATGGTGCATCCTGTCGGATCAATATCCGCGGGGAGTTTGACTTGTACAATTACCCAGCCCTTTGAGATGTGGTCCTTGAGCTGTATCAAAGCGGAGTTGATGGTATTTGCTGAAGTGCCCCTTTTGTGCCTTTGTAAGGTACCTGTGAGCAAATCTTTGTTACGAGTGGCACTTTGGGCAAGTCCTGGATGTGGTAGCTGCGCTGAGAGGTAGGGGGCAGCTTCCAGCGTGAGTGTGTATATAGTTCCCTTGCTTAGTATTGCAGCCAGGCGCATCTCTGCCAGGTGCAGTTTTCTTATCCATTCAGTAGCTCGCATTATTGGTGTATCGTGTAATGATTGTATATGCTCTTGAGCTAGTTCAACTGATTTGCGTATATTGGTATAGTGGCTTTTCTCTTTGGCAAGTGCGCTTTCCAGTGATGAGATCGTTTGTAGCTTTTTCGCGATGATGTTGTCGTTGGGTGTGGTGCCTAACTGTCCGATTTCATGCTTGGGAGTGGTCGAGTCAGTGGTATCCGTATTTGCAGTATCCGTGTCTTCAGGGACTACCTTTTTGCTATACGACTGGTCATTATTGTCTCTATCGCTCATGGGTATGTAGAGATGTTTTCCAATTATGGGGCTTTCTGCATCAAGACTCTTGGGGGTGTCCCCAATTATCTCCTGTTTTCATCTGTTACGATATTCCACACTGAGGCAATTTGGCATTTAAGGTCATGATAACACACATATGGATGATAACACACCAGACCAATCGCGCAATAGGTAATTAATTACGTTACGAGTGGCGTGTGGGGCGTGGAGGGCTGCTAGGTCGACCAGCCGCGTAATAGGTAATTGATAGAGTAGGACTACAGGGGTAAGATAACTTAAAATAAAGTAGCCTAAAATAAAAAAATAGGAGGATATCATCAAGTCAATGATAAGAGTTAAGATACTTGTTTCAGTTGCATGCTGTGTGGCACTGGTTGCCATCTTCTCTGCTCAGGCATCTGCTAGTGCTGCTGTACCCTTGGAGGTGCATCCAAGATATTCTGTCATTGCAACATACCATCGTCCTCGCCCTGCGGCCATTAGCTCAGTTGGTCCACTGCCCATGTCTCCTTATTCGTGGGATCCGGGTCTATATGCTGAGGTATTATCAAGTGATAGTACGGTACATGCCTGGGGTATGCGCCGTACGTCTGGAGCCTGGGGGACAGGTCCGGTAAATTACCAGGCAGGAGCCACTA
>JAJZWK010000062.1 GCA_021846725.1 Actinomycetes bacterium
GAGGTGGATCCGTACGAAGAGAAATTGGCCGATCTCATCCACCGTAATGCATTTGAGGAAAGAACGATAGTGGCTTCCTTTTTGGACTCAGCGTTGGAGCGCTTTCATGCATATGCCCCAGAGATTTTTACAGCTGCTGGTCCCTCTTTTGTATCTGATTTTGTAAGAGCACTACAGGCTGGGCAGCATCCCGATGTGCATATTGATCTGAATCAAGTATCATTTCAGGTTCCAACGGGATTTTCAACTCCCACCTTTTCGATTACGATAGTAGATGCCAATTTTATCGAAACTGCTCGCAATTACGGGCTGGCTGTACATGTCTGGACGATAAATGATGCCGCGGAGATGGAGAGACTTATCGACTTGGGGGTGGATGGTATTATTACCGATCGGCCAACCATTCTTGTAGACATACTCAATAGCAGAGGAATGACCTGGCGGTTGTAGTTAAGAGCTACGAGTTGGGTCTTTTCCCGTGATTTGCTTTCTTCTTCTTCTTTAACTTACGTTTGGAGGTTTTCTTGGACATCTTCGTCATTATATCAGCCATTTACCTTATGGTCAATAATCCAGGTGTGCAGTACGCTGGGATATTGCAGAGGGTCCAAAGTAGCGCAAGTAAACGGTCAATAATTTAGGCATGCAATATGTATACCGCCTCAGGAAGCTATGATGGGTATGTGAGATTTTCCTCTATACAGCGTGACTCTACAGGTAGTATTCTTGGAACCACCATACTAGTAGTACTCGTAGCCATCGTAGCTGCTGGTGCGGCTGTATACTTTGTAACTCCGGCACGCCACACCAGCCATCCCAAGACCACTCCTACTAAGACCACCTTCAGCAAGACTTACTCCACGCCGACTACTACTTCGACCACTACTACTTCGACCACGCCGAATACAACCGGTACTGGTCATACAACATCCGGTAGTGTAGTAAGCTGTACCGCTTCTCAGCTGGCGCTTTCGCATACGGTACCAAATATTGCTGCTGGAACTGCAGGTGAGGGGATGAGTCTGAAAAATGTTTCTTCCACTGCATGTACACTCGACGGTTACCCAGATATACAGCTTTACAACAAGTATGGCCAGCCCATGCAGACGACCGTTGTAAGAAACGGCGGATATGGCTTTACCTCTCAAGTTCCTACTGTAGTAACTCTCGATCCAGGCAGTTCTGCAGCATTTAATATTGGGTTCTCTGCCATTCCCAATGGCGCTACAGGTGGTTGTCCGTCGTCGAGCCAGGTAAGTATAGCGCTTCCACAGGGCACTTTTCATTATCCCGCTTACCTGACCGTTGCCGACTCTATTGCACCATGCAACGGTGGTCAAGTAACCGTTTCGGCCATTTATTCGGGATCACCCCGGTTGTAGAATATTTGTGAATTGTATGAGTTCATGGCTGTAGAGATGGCTTGCAGTCCTAGAAGTCTGCAGGAAGGTAATATTACATAATTATGGTATCAATACTAGGCGTAGGAATGACCGCATGTAATAGGCGTGACATGACCATGGAGGAAATGGCCATGCAAGCGGTATCCAGCGCTCTCAGGGATGCTGAACTTGATGCCAGGGATATACACCTTGTGGTCTTTGGTAATGCGCTGGCAGGCAAGTTATTGGATCAGGGTTGCGTACGTGCGCAATCATACTTGGTAAACGCCGGTCTCGATAGAGCCGGTATGATCAATGTGGACAATTCATGTGCTAGTGGCTCCTCTGCTCTCCATGTGGCATACAATAGCGTCCAGGCTGATGAGGCCCCTGTACTGGTGGTGGGAGCAGAAAAAATGTGGACAGGAGATCGAGATACCACTATTGCTGCCATAGAGGATGCTCTTACCGCAGCAGAAAGGCCAGAGCTTAGAGAGACTGTGGGAAGCCATGCTTCTGGTAGTGTATTTATGGGGTTCAATGCCCAGTGGGCCAATACCCAGCTTAAAGAACGTGGTACGACTATTGAAGAGATTGCCGCTACTGCCGCCAAGGCGCATAATCTGGGTGTAGAAAATCCCACTGCTCAGCATGGTAAGCCCGTCACAGTAGAGGAAGTATTGAAATCCAGAGTAATAGCAGATCCTCTTACCAGGCTTATGTGTTCATCTTTTACGGACGGTGCGGCTGCGATGGTGCTGGGAAATAGTAACTCATCCGCATATCCTCGTATAGTGACTAATATACTGAGGTCGGGTACTGGGCAGTTGGAGTATCACGATAGATTGTCTGACACTATTCAAGAAGTATGGAAGATCTCTGGTATGGAGCATAGTGATATAGATGTATTGGAGTTGCACGATGCTACCAGTGCCGAAGAGCTTTATGCACTTGAAGCACTTGGGTATTTTGAACCCGGAGAAGCAGGCAGGGCAGTCTTGGCTGGCGATACTCTACCGACTGGATCGGCAGTATGTGTCAATCCGAGTGGCGGGCTTGTGGCAAGAGGACATCCTATTGGTGCAACAGGTATCTTTCAGGTCATAGAGTTGGTACATCAAGTTACCGGGCGGGCGGGCACCAGGCAGCGGGCAAATGCTCGGTATGGCATGGCGGTGAATACTGGGGGTATAGTATATGGAGATGCCGCTGCTACCAGTATTACAATTATCGAAAGGCCGTAATATATAAAAATCATGACATCCTCTGACAATAAGCATTTAGGTGCAGGTGCGGTAACAACAGGTTGGGGTGTGGGCCTCCCTCCGACGATAGTGACCAATGCCGATTTGGAGGCTCGACTGGATACCAGTGATGAATGGATCACAGAACGTACAGGTATCAAACAACGACATATTGGAGGTACTACTGCAGAGTTGGCAATTATGGCAGGTAAGGAGGCTTTGGAGTCGGCCGGATTATTACCTGAAGATATAGATATATTACTGCTTGCAACTACTACACCAGATGAACGCGTCCCGGGTACCTCAGCTACTGTCCAGAATGCTCTGGGGATTACTGGAGGTGCCTTCGACTTGAATGCAGCTTGTTCGGGTTTTGTCTATTCACTGGTAGTGGCTCATGGTCTTATAGGCATCGGTGCCAAGCGCATACTTCTCATAGGTTCGGAGACCTTGTCGTCTATTACTAACATGGATGAGCGTACATTGGCAGTAGTCATTGGCGATGGTGCAGCAGGGATAGTCTTGGAGGCCACTGAAGGTCCTGGTGAGCTACTTTCATGGGATCTGGGCGCTGATGGTTCATTAAAGCATCTTCTCTATTGCGATCATGGTGGATACCTGTTCATGGATGGTAAGGAGGTGTTCAGGCGGGCTGTAAGAATTATTGTGAACTCAGCGCAAAATGCGTTGAACAAAGTCGGTATCAGAAGTGAGGATATAGATCTCTTCGTTCCCCACCAGGCAAATGCACGAATCGTAGAAGCTGCTCGCGAGAGACTGGGAATATCTCCGGAGAAAGCCATGGTTACCATAGATCGTTACGGAAATACTTCTTCTTCTTCTATACCGCTTGCTTTGGTGGCCGCCATTCAAGAGGGAAAATTGAAGAAAGGCGATATTGTACTTCTTTCAGGTTTTGGGGCAGGTATGACATGGGGTAGTGCATTGCTTCGTTTTGGAGGATAGTTACTGATGCAATTGGTAATGCTTGCAGCAGGCATGGGTACGCGTTTTGGAGGCTGTAAACCCTTGGCTCCGGTAGGCATCAATGGTGATGCTCTGATTGATGTTACGGCATCTGATGCACGAGCGGCAGGCTTTGACGGTATAACGGTTATTACTGGTCCGAAAACCGGTCCTGCAATTCGTTATCATATATCGCGGTGTTGGCAAGGAAAAATAGACGTATCTTTTGCACACCAAGAGGTTCCATTGGGGACTGCACATGCAGTGGTATGTGCTGAAAAAGAATTGAGAGGCCGAGGACCTTTTGGGGTGGTAAACGGAGATGATATATATGGGGTCACTGCTTTAGCCAAACTGAGAGAATATTTGAGTACTTCTAGCACTAATTGCCTAGTGGCTTTTGCCCTGCGCAATACCATTATCACTGATGCTCCAGTTACAAGGGGGATATGCCTGACTGGCAGTGACGGTACTTTGAAATCGATCACCGAGCGCAAACAGGTCAGTCGTATAAGTGGGGATGAATATATTTCAAAAGACGGTCTTGAGCCTTCAATTCTCGATCCCGATGCGCCTGTATCTATGAATTTATGGGGATTTCAGCCCGAAATGCTCGACTATCTGTCGGTGGCGGTAGCAGAGGGGATAGATAGAAATAATGATGCCGAGGAGATTCTTTTACCTGAGGTGGTCGGGGATATGCTTGATAGTCCCAGCGTCAGTAAGGATGCTGTCTTTAAAGTGCTTACCAGCAACGATCGTTGTATAGGGGTTACTCATGCGACTGACCTAAGTGTAGTTACCAGCATACTACAATCTATGATAGGAGTAGGGGAGAGACCTGAATCATTGTGGTCCAACCACGTAGTATAGCTGACGGTAAATGCACAAGAAGAGTTGAGACAGTATAACCGATGATAGGGTGGTCGTATGACTGCAATTGACTTAGTACCCTATCCCCGTAGTATTCAGGTCGATCCGTCCGGTAAGCAGGTCAGAGCGATAGTAAATAATATCGTTATGGATGATTCACTGCCCTCTCAAGGTTACAGGATAATTGCCGAAGATACAGGTGTTACTCTGATGGCTGCTGATGAGGATGGACTTAGGTATGCGGAAGTTACTCTGGAACAACTGGTACGTTTATCAGAACTGTCGCACTCCAGAGAGAGCAAAACAGGCAGTAATTACGATAGCCGTATTCCTGCCTGCCGTATAACAGATTGGCCCGACTTTCTGGTCAGAAGTGTCATGCTGGATATATCGCGTACAAAGATTCCTACCCTTGAAAGTATGGATCATATCATTGAGTTACTCGCCAGGCTCAAGTTTAATCAGTTGCATCTGTATATGGAGCATACCTTTGCCTATACCGGACATGATGAGGTATGGAAGTACGCTGACCCTTATACTGCTGGAGACGTAGAGCATATTAAAGCTACATGTCGTCAGTATGGTATAGATTTGGTTCCGCATCAAAATACCCTCGGTCATATGGAGCGCTGGCTTGTACACGAGCGCTACAGGCAACTGGCTATTAAGCCAGATGGATTTTACTGGTTGTTTGGTATAGAACGAAAACCTACGACGATTGATCCAGATAAATCGGAGTCGTTTTTACTCGTCTCTCAGCTTCTTCAGCAGCTTATTCCACTTTTCGACAGTCCCTATGTCCATGTCGGTATGGATGAACCCTGGGAGCTTTCAGGAGAGCGTTCTTACCAGTGGGTGGAGTGGCTTAAACGGTTGAAAGGGATTGATCAATTAAAGGATCGTCATGTTATGGTCTGGGGTGACTATTTGAATTCGCATCCCAAACTGATAGATGAATTACCCGATGACATAACTGTGTGTGAATGGGGCTATGACAGCGGTCACCCATTTGGCTCCCATTTGGAGCCACTCTCATCACGTGGAATTACTACCTATACCTGTTGTGGCACTTCGAGCTGGCTATCTTTAACCAGTAGAGTGAACAATGCCTTAAGTAATATCAGTCAGGCCGTTCAGGCAGGCATTGATTATGGTTCGAAAGGATTGATGATCTGTGATTGGGGGGATATGGGTCACCACCAGCAACTCCCTTTCATGTTTCCCAGCCTGGTTGCGGCGGCGGCGCTATCATGGTCGTACGATGACAATAGATCAATAGATCTCTCACATTTGGGGAGGTTGACAGGTGTACACATGTTCAGCTCTCCATGTCCGGAAATGGGAGAGGCACTGGTTTCTCTCGGCCAGGTGCATGATATGGTTGTTCCCAAGCCACCCAATATGTCTGCATTGGTGTTACATTTATTGTTACCACAGTTTCCGGTTGGTTCTGGTCTTACTACCGGCCTTACTATTGAAGATTTGGAAAGGGTGGCTGCATCTGTGGATGAAAGTGTCGCTTTATGTAATTTATCTGATTGTGCTGTAAAAGATAGTGCTGTAAAAAATAATCGCATTAAGAGTGATATGTGGAGTATGGGTTATGTAGTAGACGAGATACTGGCCGGAGCAGAGTGGTTAAAGTTTGCTATTAAAGATGCTGGTTTCAGATTGGAGCATGACGGTAGCCTTTCGTCTGTTTCGAGCGTAAAGCGTAATGAACTTATTTCAGATTTGGCTCAGATACAGGATATGCATAGGCTGCTTTGGCTCAGGCGTAATCGTAATGGTGGGCTGGATGAAAGTGGTAAATGGCTTGAGCATTTAGCTTATTGTTATCGTAGTGGAAGCACAGATCCGAAATGGTTTGGACCACTTGGGTAAGTCATGAGATGAGCAGGAAGCAACGCTTGGCCATTGCCGTTGCATTGCAAATCCTGATTGCTGCCGGTGAAATTATTTTTGGACTGTTTGCCAATTCAGTAGCGCTCTTGGCTGATGCCGGACATAATTTGGTCGATGCCGGTGGCATGGCCCTGTCTCTATTTGCGGTATATTGGGCTACTGCACCTCGTGATGAGAGAAAGTCTTATGGAGGACACCGAGCAACGATACTTGCAGCATTAGCTAATGTAGCCTTGATTAGTCTTGTTACGGTAGGCATTGTCGCAGAAAGTATTATACGGCTACTGCATCCCGAAAAAGTCGATGGTCTCGTCGTTATGTTGGTTGCTATTGGTGCCTTGATATTGAATGGTTTTGCTGCCCTCGCATTGAACGACAAGACATCTGATCTTAATATGAGAACTTCTCTTTTTCATGCGGTAGCCGACATAATGGCATCGTTTGCTGTTGTCACGGCGGGTATTGTGCTCGTCGTAGACCCATCATTTGTGCAGATCGATGCGATTGTGCCGCTATTAGTTGCCATGTTTATACTTTATATTGCCTACGGGTTGCTGAGAGAGAGCATAAACGTCCTTATGGAAAATACCCCAGCAGGAATTGACCCCTCAGTGCTTCAAGCAGAGATGGAGACAGTTGCAGGAGTGGAAAGTGTACACGATCTGCACGTTTGGAGCCTCTCTCGTGAGTACAATGTCCTCTCTGGTCATATAGTGGTTCAGGGGCACCCGACACTTGAAGAAGCACAGGTTGTATCGGATTCTTTAAGAGATCTACTGACTACATCGCACGGTATAGCTCATGTCACACTCGAACTCGAATGTGAACCTTGTGAGCAGATAGACGAGAGCCATAATGTCCATCAAGTCTAAGCTTCAAGCATGCATAATTACACTGGATGAAGCCGATAATATAGTTAGGTGCCTATCGTCATTGAGTGGCTTGGTCGACAGTGTATTGGTGTACGATACGGGATCGAATGACGAGACTGTGAACATCGCCAGACGCCATGGAGCGAGGACGGTTCAAGGTTATTGGGATGACGATTTTTCTGCTGCTCGTAATAGGGCACTTGAATTATGCGACTCGGAATGGATCTTGTCAATAGATGCTGATGAAATGTTGTATTGCAATGTGCAGGATGGGGTACGTCAGTCACTGTTGGTCGATGAGGACGTGCAGTCATTTGAGGTTACCATTCGTAATGTATTGGTAGCTGGTGGTGAGGATTACTCTACTGCAGTTACCCATTCGGCTATAAGGTTGTTCAGAAGGGAACAGGCATGTTGGTCTGGTCGGTTGCATGAGCGAGTAGTCGATAGAAAGTCAGGTGGGCAGCTCTTGACAAGAGAGGCTCGTATGTTCGAGATTATTCATTTCGGATATGCAATTTCGCGTACAGATTCAAGAATAAAAGCGGAGAGAAATCTTAAACTGGCAATGCTTGATGGGTCCGGCCATGAGCAGGGATCAGGTAAGGATAAAGCCATCACACTATTAAAAATAGGTAAAGCAAAATGGGCAGCAAACCGCCTTGATGAGGCCTTGGATGATCTTCTTTCGGCGGCTTCTGCAGACGACGAGCACGGTATATTATCCTGGATGGCTCTGAAATCTGCGTTACAGGTAGCCCTTTGGGCAGACAATATCGATAAGGTTATTGAGCTGTATGGTCGTTTGAATACCGAGTTTTCTGTGTCGAGCTATCCGAATGAGGGACTTCCTTGGAGCGTGCTCTCCTTCATCGTTGCATGTATTGCTAGTGATGATCATGTTGCATTGGAAATTGCTTCCAACATGGACTTTGCTACGCGCCAGCTTGTGATAGCACAAACTATGAATATTGGGAAGAATTGTGCCAGCAGTCTTCTTGAGGGAACGTATAATTTTTTTCGAGAACAAGAGGATGTCCTGGCAATACTTGCCGTAGCATCCAGAGTTATTCCTCAGATGGATATCGAGACGGCGTGGCGGTGGTCACGAAGGATGCGCCAAATGGGGCTTGCTGAGCTGTGTCCACTTATGACGATAGCGAGAGACACAGAGAAGGATCATGTTTTAAGAGTTCATGCTGCTACCGTGGCTTTTAGGGAGTTTTCAGATATCGAGGCTGGTGAATTGCTGAAGATGTTAGTGTCGATTTCCACGTAACCTGTTCAAGCCCGAGTTAGCGGTTCAGCGGATAGGCATGTCGGGCGTTAGTGATACATGCCACGTGTATTATGAGTTGCATAATGTACGAATTACACAATGCACATCTTTTTCATAGGCGAAGACACCAAATACACAGGTATTACACAGTACTTTCCCATTGTGTTTTCACAGTCTAAAGGAGCAGGATGGTAGTCAATGGTACAAGCAATCAGTGCATCACGTTTTGACAGCTCTAAGCGTCGACAGACCGGTATGTTGGGTGGTCGTACGCCACCTCACAATCTCGAGGCTGAAGAAGCTTTAGTTGGCTCTATGCTTTTATCGCGGGATGCTATTGCAACGGCAATAGAGCACTGCCAGCCGGAAGATTTTTATAAGCCTGCACACGGTACGATATTTTCTGCAATTTGTTCTCTGTACGAAAAAGGTGAACCCGTTGATCCAGTTACTGTGGCTGAGGAATTGAGACGCAGAGGTTTTGCAGAAATAGTGGAAGATCCGTCAGTGTTGCTTTCGCTGCAGGCATCTACTCCTTCTATGGGGTCTGCTTCTTACTATGCAACCATAGTAGAAGAGCATTCTTTGTTGCGTAAGCTCATTTCTGTTGCAAGCGATATCGTTGAAATGGGTTTCGAGCATTCCGAGGATGTTGCTGAAGTGGTAGATAGGGCGGAGTCCATGATCTTTGACGTTGCCAGTAGGCGA
>JAJZWK010000063.1 GCA_021846725.1 Actinomycetes bacterium
TTGGATGCTTGGATAGACACTTACCCACAGAGATGAGCTCTTTTGCCTTGGACACTGGAATGTTTTCCTTGTTTGCAAGTCCATGTGCAGCTGAACGATCAGATGGACCAGATAATAGATTCTTCTCTGCCAATAAGTGCGCAGTCATCGCCTTTGTGCAGCTACAGATACGCTCTATGTCTCCAAGGGACACGAGCAACTCATGTAACTCCTCATTGGTGCAGTTCTTCAGATTTGAACCACGCACTGCATCTCTTAGGGATTTCTCTATCCCTTGGATGCGATCTGCAATGGAACTATTCTCTAATGTATCAAACATATGTTCTTAATCATATCAGAGGGGTGTATCACTAACGATTGGAGAGAAAAAACTGCAGATAAGACTAGGTGACTGGTGGCAAACGATAGATGTCAAGTGTCGATCACCCGGTAAGTTCCCGGTTAGGAGGGTAGTAAAAAACTATAGGAATCAGTGACAAAAAACCGTAATGGCCGTCACTTTTTTGTACAATGGGTGTCAAAGTCAAGATACATCTATGCACCAACCAATAAAATAAGTATATGGACCAAAGCTATACTACTTCACTCTTTACAGATCGCTACGAACTCACTATGCTCGATGCATCCATACGGGCTGGCATCGTCGGGCGACAGGCAATATTTGACGTGTACGCTAGGTCATTGCCGGATGGAAGGCGTTTTGGCATACTATGTGGAACCGGACGCTTACTTGAACTGCTAGATAAGTTCTACTTCAGTGAAGAAGACCTCAACTACCTACAAGGCAGGATAGATAGAGTGCCAGCTATGGATGAGGGCAGCGACAGTGCGAGAGTAGATAGAATGCCAGCTATGGATGAGGGCAGTGGGTATCATGATCGTAAGATTGGAGCGTACAATACGGAGAGAGTCGAGAAGGATGATATAGGATCAACTCCAGAAACAACAGGACATACCGACCGTATAGTAACAACAGGACATACCGATCGTATAGTATCTGATGAGACTATAGAATATCTCAGGAATTGGCACTTCTCTGGAACTATTAGAGCCTACGGTGAAGGAGAATGCTATTTTGCAGGCTCTCCCGTACTCACTGTTGAAGCCCCATATGGAGAAGCTCAATTGCTGGAAACCATTATTCTGTCGGTCCTGAATCACGACTCCGCTATAGCATCTGCAGCAGCACGAATGAGCATAGCCGCCGAAGATCGCCAGCTCATAGAGATGGGTTCCAGACGCACCAATGAATATGCTGCTGTAGCAGCAGCGCGGGCCGCATATATAGGAGGATTCCATTCTACTGCCAATCTCGAGGCTGGCCGCCGTTACGGCATACCCACAGCGGGAACTGCCGCTCACTCATTCACACTGGCATTCCCGACAGAAAGAGAGGCATTCCAGGCACAATTGAATGCGTCGAACTCGACAATCACTGCGCTAGTAGATACCTACGATATGGAAAGTGCCATACGGACAGCAGCAGAGGTAGCTGGAAAGCGGCTTGGAGCCATCAGAATAGACTCTGGCGACTTGGCAGAACGAGCCAGACAGGCGCGCTCCATCCTGGATAGCCTGCAGCTTAATGACACCCGCATCATCTGTACGGGAGATCTAGACGAATACAAAATCCACCAACTACGCAATGAACCAATTGACGTGTTTGGCGTGGGGACAGCGCTGGTTGCCGGATCAGGTCACCCCGCAGCCAACTTCATCTATAAACTCGTCGCGATAGAGAGGGAAAACGGCAAAATAGAACCGGTAGCCAAGCTCTCCCCCGGAGGTAAGGCTACACCAGGCGGAATCAAGTATCCTGCACGTATCTATAATAAAAACGGCCAGGCACTAAGCGAGTATGTTGGAACCGTTCCCCTCGCTAAGGGATCACTGCCATACAGACCTCTCCAGAAAGATCTTATTTTGAACGGAGAAATTGTAGATTCCGACAGCCTGGATGATGCTCGCAACAGATGCCGCCAGTCCATAAATGAGCTTGGAAGGGTAGCTTACGATATATCGCCAGGTAGTGCAGTAATAACTACCCAAAGGATGCCCAAACGGGCGTTGATAGTAATAGATACGCAAAATGATTTCTGCGAAGGTGGATCACTCGCAGTAAATGGAGGAAACAAAGTTGCACGGCAAATTGCCGATTTAATTGAGCAAGAATACCTCCAAACAGGTACTGGCATCTACGACTTCGTAATCGCTACCAGGGATTACCACGAGCATCCCGAAGGTCACTTTTCGGACACTCCAGACTATCACGATACATGGCCACCACATTGCATAATTGGAACCACTGGTGCAGAACTAAATTCCTCTCTCAATACAATTAGTTTTAATGCGATATTTGATAAAGGAAGATTCAAGCCAGCTTATTCGGGATTTGAAGGTACGGAGACATCCACGGGAATATCTCTCGAAAGTTGGCTAGTAGAGCATAAAATCGGATGTATAGACATAGTAGGCATTGCCACTGATTACTGCGTCAGGGCTACAGCCTTGGATGCCTCCAAGCTCGGACTGGGGACAAGGGTATTGACAGCTTATTGCGCTGGGGTAAGTAACGACACCACCTTACAAGCTCTCAATGAGATGGATAGAGCTGGAATCGTTATAGTGTAATAGGACCACTACTCAAAGAGACTAACATTATTAACAGATATGATCCTCCAGGACAAAATAACAAGACGAAAATTCCTTCTGTCGGGAGGTGCTGTGGTAGCAGCTGGTGCAGTGGGAATTGCTGCATACGAAGCTACCTCCAC
The DNA here is from genome assembly GCA_021846725.1 of Actinomycetes bacterium. GTDB lineage: Bacteria > Actinomycetota > Acidimicrobiia > Acidimicrobiales > JAMCPL01 > JAMCPL01. Next base: position 2,775 of record JAJZWK010000063.1, read on the forward strand.
ATCGCCAGTTCCTTTAAGGAGAGCAACTATTGGCGGCTTTGAAATATGGCTGGAGGAGATAACCGGCAAGTCACCCTTGAGTACTGCAAGTACAGTCAGTACAGTCAGTACAGCCGAAAATAGCAATAACGGATACAACTCATCTCCTGCATCACAAAGAGGTGGCAGCCAGGGAGGTGGGAGCCAAAGAGAGGGGAGCCAGGGAGGCAATCACCAGGGAGGTGGGAGCCAAAGAGAGGGGAGCCAGGGAGGCAATCACCAGGGAGGTGGGAGCCAAAAAGCTAGCAATCAGGGAAGTAACAGCATAGGGGGTAGTCATATAGAAGGTAGGAGCATAATACTGCGTGCAGCACATAAGGACAATCCGCACTTAATATTGTTCGAAACTGCGCCAGATGGGAACTTCCTCCAAGCGTTGTCGGGAAAGGAGACCTGTCTGGACGAGAGTGGCGGAAGTTTCTACGTGAGTGCAACGACAGTTGATACTACAGGTACAGTGCTCGTAGATGGCATATATCCCGGATCGTCGCCAAACACTATCATGATCAAAGGCGTACTGTTAGCCACCAAGAATTCCACCAGTAAAAACGATATGATACCCGGAGGTAGCAACCAAAGCAAAATAAGTGACAACTCCAGCAAAAACGTTCCATTCCAAATTGATGTGTCAGAACCGGAAATCAATCAGTTGCGATTTGCGGTTAAGCTACAAGTGCCAAAAGGATCAAAATATAATCGGTTAGCACTTATTTGCTCTTCCACTGCCGATGAGGCAGTCTTTGGCTTCGGTGAACAACTTACTTACTGCAACATGAAGGGGCAAGTAATTCCAATCATATCGCAAGAACATGGAATCGGTAGAGGACTGCCTGGAGTCAGCAAAGCAATAAACGAATTCCTTCCCGGAGCGGCAGGCACTCCAGTATCTACCGAGACTGCATCCAGCTATTACATGACATCCAAGGGACGCTCACTTGCCTTGGAAGGCACATGGTATACCTCCGTGGATCTAGGACAAAGCAATACGATAAGGATAGACCAATACTCCACAGACCTGGCATGGAGAGTATTCGCCGGATCAGACCCCCTCCAAATACTGGAAACAGCCACATCCTACCTCGGACGGCTACGTCCTCTCCCCTCATGGACACAACAGGGAGTCATTCTGGGTATGGAGGGTGGAACTGCGATTGCGTTGCAAGCTATAACAACTGCTGAAAGCAATGGGGTACCCATTGCCGGATTGTGGCTGCAAGATTGGGAAGGGTCAAGAACATCCATCATAGGAACCCAGTTATGGTGGAACTGGGAGTTGGATACTACTCTCTATCCTAATTGGAATTCTATAGTAACCAAGCTGAACAGCAAGGGAGCTAAAGTACTCACCTATATAAACCCCTACCTCTGTGCTCAGCCCGGCCATGACAGCCTATACCAGGAAGCAAAGAAAAAGGGCTATCTAGTCTTGAATAATGATGGAAGCCCTTACTATATAGCAAACTCTGACCTGCCGACAGGAGTAGTCGACCTATCCAACCCCCAGGCTCGCGACTGGCTCAAAGAAGTCATACTGCACATGGTACGCACCACAGGAGCGTATGGATGGATGGCTGACTTCGGAGAAGGGTTGCCTATGGAGGGAGTACGCATACACTCTGGAAACCCAGCCGAATTCCATAACGAGTATCCGGTTGTATGGGCCGAGGTCAATCGAGATGCTATAGATTCTCTGCCGGACTCCACCGAATACCTGCCGTTCAACAGATCCGGATTTACTAAAAGCCCCGGACATATGAGTCTCGGATGGCTTGGAGACCAGCTACAATCGTGGGATGGATACGACGGGATAAAGACTGCGGTTGCAGGCATGCTCTCAGGCGGTATGTCCGGATTCTCGTTCCTGCATTCCGACATAGGTGGATACGACTCTCTTCCTCCTCTTCTTGGAGGATCCAAACGACTGTTTACCAGGACACCGGAGTTACTTATGCGCTGGATGGAACTTGGGGCACTTTCACCGGTCATGAGAACTCACGAAGGACTAGCACCCGCACAAAACATCCAATGGAACTCATCACAGGAGTTGATAGACCAGCTAAAGCAGTGCGTAAAGATATACCTTGCCTGGAAAGACTATCGCAAGATACTCATTGGAGAAGCCACAGAACACGGATGGCCTGTTACAAGGCATTTATTCTTGCATTATCCTGACGATCCCAATGTATACAATCTAAGATACCAGTACCTGCTTGGAAGCGAACTTCTTGCTGCTCCTGTTCTGGATCCCGGCATCACCTCTGTAAGAGCATATCTACCGGCTGGCAAATGGGAGTTGCTTTGGACAGGCGAGACCTTTGGTTCTACCGCACGAGGTGACTGGTATGAGGTTCCAGCACCGATAGGGAGACCGGCACTACTAGGAAAGGTAGGATCACCAATCTCCACTCAGATAGCCAACGCACTTCGACAATAATGAACTTGCCACGACAACCGAGGAATCAGTATCATGACATGACATGACATGACATGACATGACATGCCCAGTGATCTGTCCCATAAATAGTGTAACGTTATCCGATACTTGGTACCAATAAGCGAAAGAAGGACTAAGCTGAACCGGTCATATACTTCACATAAGCCACCACCTCCAGAAAACCTTCAGCATCTGGAGGAGCACCTGGAGCAACCACCATGTCTCTCACATGTCGTGCCAAATCGTCTCCCCATGCAGTGCGAGCCTGTGTACTGAGCGACCAGCGACGATTCAAAAACTCCTCCACTAGGCGCAACTCTTGTGGATGGAGACCGGTGAGGTCCCAGCCGTAAGGCAGGTACGCTCGTACTTGTGGTTGCTGCTGTAGCCGAAGATGCTGGAGTTGTTGCGGATCTTGTAATGGATGGGGGAGTTGCGGAGGAGATTGGGAGGACTGGGGAGCAGACTGCGGTAGATAAGGCGGCGGCGGATCGCCCTGTGGGTAGCTCTGTGGATCGCCCTGTGGGTAGCTCTGTGGGTTGGTCTGTGGGTAGCTCTGTGGGTTGGTCTGTGGGTAGCTCTGTGGGGAAAATGTAGATTGTGCGTCATTCTGCACGAGGACAGCAGGTTGTACAGAAGACGCAGGGGCGATAAGAGACATGGACCCGGTGGATGCCATAGGGGTGGATGCCATAGGGGTGGATGCCATGGCGACACCCGTAAGAAGGGCATTCCTGTCCCCAGGACGATCACGGATTACGATAGTTCCAGCAGCTAAATCTCCCAAACGTTGATGGCGCTTCGCGATAAAGATCAGCACCAGACCTACCAGGTAAGTCGGCGGAGGGAAGGAATCCACAATCCGGAGCAGATTACGCAACAAACTAGTTCGAAATCCGACAGCACTGCCATCTAAACGTACTACCCGCAAGCCCATTACCCGCTTGCCGGGGCTGCGCCCCCCTCCGAGCACCTCGAACAGAACAAAGTAGCCAAAGTACACAAAAAACATATAAACAAAGCCAATAGCTTCGAAAGCATAGCCAATCCCCCCAGAAGCACGACCGAGACTACCACCTTCCAATTCAATACCTAAAATCGTTACGGCAATCAGTACAACAAAAATGGCCGCCGTCATAATGAAAAAATCAATCGCAAAAGCGAGTATGCGCGAGCCTACACCGGCGAGAATAAGATATATTGATACCCCCTCAGGCGTTTGTATGACATAATGTTCTTCAAGTGATACCACCATGAGAATAGACTATTTCATAAACGAACGCTCTGCTCGCTGGACAGAATTGCAGGAGCTGATGTCAGACTGTCATGGGAAAGTCGCCCGCCTCAACCCATCGAAAATGCTAAGACTTGGACGGATGTACCGCTCCGTATCTGCCGATCTTGCCCTTGCACGCAGGGAATTCCCTGATGCCCCACTTACTCGCCAACTTACCTTACTGGTCGCCCGGGCACATGGCATTGTATACGGTAGCTCCATCAGGCAGGGATCATTCCGTAATTTCGTATCACGGCGGTTCTGGCAATCTGTACTGGAAGGGGGATGGATGCTGGTACTGCCGGTGGGGTTGCTCGTCGCTTTCTCAGGAATCGGCTTTCTGTGGACAAGGGCAGACCCCTCTCAGGCCATGTCGTTCCTGTCAATACATATATCAGCTCATCCTGGCCACGGTGGGATGGTCGGCTTACCCGTACCAGCAAGAGCCCCTCTGGCCACGGAGATATTCACCAACAATATTGTCGTAGCCTTTACGGCACTGGCAGGTGGTATGACCATGGGCATATTGACGACCATCGTGCTGGCCTATAATGGAGCAATGCTCGGCATAGTAGCCTCCACGCTCATACGTGAGGGATACGGTGGAGAACTGGTACGGCTTATCGCTCCACATGGATTCCTGGAGCTGTCCTGTATCGTAGTGGCAGCTTCGACAGGTTTTCGCCTAGCCAAGGCCATCGTACAACCCGGCAACATGCCCAGGCTCAAGTCCCTGCAAGCCACCGGACAGCTTGTAATCGACACAATATTGGGAGTAGCCTGCTTACTGGTCATAGCTGGATTGGTAGAGGGCTTTATCACTCCTGAAAACCTTCCTATCGGGGCATCGCTCGCCATCGGAATAACTCTTGCCGGGACATTCTGGATACTGGTCGGTGTCCGGGGAAGGCTAGGCAATGTGGAATAAAATATCCGAGCACATTTCGCTGTAACGCGATAGTATGCACTATATGGATACCAACCCATCATGGCTCAGACCTTACTCGGTCGGAGAGATTATAGATATCTCATTCAAGTTGTACAGATCCATGTTCGGCCAGATGATAAAAGCTGTGGCAGTAGTCGCTGTTCCTGCGGCAATTCTGGAAGGATTGATTACAGTTTCTGCCATTCCTCATGGCTTTTTCAGCAATGGAATAACAGTATTCGGCTCCTCATCTGCTGCTGGTTCTGGAATATCTACCACCGCTACATCATCTAATCTCCAGCAGGCGGCTTCACTGATAAACTATATACTCGGATTTGCAGCAACTGGACTCACTACCGCCACCTGCTTCAAGCTCGTGGCTGATGCTTACCTGTCAGTACAACCAAACTGGCGAACCAGCATATCTTTCGGCCTTAAGCGCCTTCACTCAGTACTGTGGACTACCCTGGAATCCACAGTGATACCGTTTCTGCCCCTGATAGCCGTAGTACTGGGAGCTATCGAAATTGGCAGGAGGTCACTCTCGGCTGGAGTGATTATAGGGGTAGCACTCGGTATACCTTCTCTTGCATTGATAGTGTGGCTATGGGCGGCGTGGCGATTCAACATCATTGCGTTGATCGCGGAGGGAATCAAGGGCAGGCATGCACTGGGGCGATCGTTCTCTCTGGTGAAGAACCGGTGGTGGCCAACATTTGGTATTCAGCTACTGATGCAGCTAATCGTCGGAATTATCGGTGCAATAGTAAGTGTACCGTTTAGTCTTAGCGGAGTAGCAATGATTGCGAACAATCATACAGCTGCAGGATTGCTGCTTACAACAGCTGGGTCAGCCATCAGCAATATACTGTTGATGCCGCTATCGGCATCCATGCTGGCGGTACTCTACTTCGACTTGCGCGTCCGTAAAGAGGGATTGGATCTCGCCATCATAGCCAGCGAACTCGGAATAGGAGGTATCGAAGGTTTCGCTATGCCGAGAGCACCGAGGTTTGCTCCCCAGGCTGCATATCCTCCATACTCTCAGTACCCCTACCCACAGCAGTACCCGCAATACTCTCAGTACCCCTACCCGCAGCAATATCCTCAGTATAAGCAGCCCCCTCAGTACCCTGATCCTCAGCAGCCCCCTCAGTACCCTGATCCTCAGCAGCCCCCTCAGTACCCCTACCCACAGCAATATCCTCAGTACCCTGATCCTCAGCAGTACCAGCAGTACCCACCCGAAGGCATTGTCCAGCAGGAATCACCTGGCTATTTCAAACCGCCATCCGATCCCTCTTCTGGTTACCTTCCTCCACCGCTCGCTGGCAACTACCCGCCACCAACCACCTATCCCGTCCCGACAATACCTGATATCTCCGGCACACCACCACCACCACCACCGACACAACTACCACCACCGACAAC
>JAJZWK010000064.1 GCA_021846725.1 Actinomycetes bacterium
GACCGAGAAGATATAACCGACAAAACCAATCTGCCCTCCCCAGAAAATCTATCTGATCAGCCAGATTCGGTAACTATACCGCGTACTGCAAGTGGCCACCTTGCCGGATCAACGGTTACCATACCTCAATCAATTGCCAATTTGCATAATACATGTGGCATCGGATTGACCGATTGTATAGAGGCTGTCACAGCATCTCCAGCGAATTTACTAAAGCTGTCTGACCGAGGTCATATTGCTGTAGGTAAACGAGGCGATCTAGTTGCATTACAGAAAGATACTTTTAGTGTACAGGCAACATATCTCAACGGTACGTTGGTCTATGGTCCCATCTCGGATCTGCACAATACTCATAGCAGTATCCGGTTAAGCTAATAGTATGCAACAGGAAACTAATCACGCTCAACAAAAAAATAGTGGCATAGAAGACCTATGCGTAGCAGTCATAAGAGGACTTGCGATGGACATGCCCCAGCGAGCAAACTCTGGTCATCCCGGTACAGCAATGGCACTTGCTCCACTTGCACACGTCTTATTTGCAGACATAATGACACATGACCCATCCGACCCTCAATGGCCAGACAGGGATAGATTCGTTCTCTCTTGCGGACATGCTTCGGTATTGCTTTACAGTATGCTATATCTGACTGGCTACGGCCTCACGATTGATGATCTCAAGAATTTCCGCCAGCTGGACAGCATCACCCCTGGTCATCCCGAAGTCGGCCTTACTCCAGGAGTAGAAATCACTACAGGCCCACTGGGGCAGGGATTAGCCACCTCTGTCGGCATGGCCATTGCAGAACGATCTTTGAGATCCAAGGTAGGACAAGAACTAACTGACCACTATACGTATGTGATTTGCTCAGACGGCGATCTGATGGAGGGAATAAGCCACGAAGCTGCTTCATTTGCTGGTCATCAAAGGCTCGGAAGACTTGTATGTATATACGACGATAACCATATAACGATTGACGGATCTACCGACCTGGCCTACAGCGATGACGTGGCAAAACGTTTTGAATCATATGGATGGCATGTGATGCCTATCGGAGAAGTAGCTGAAGATCGGCAGATATTACGATCTACCATCGAAACAGCAAAGAATGACGAACGGCCATCTATGATTATCCTACGTAGTCATATTGGATGGCCATCACCCCATAAGCACGATACTTCTGCTGCACATGGTGATCCACTTGGCGTAGAGGAAGTAAGAGAGACCAAAGCTATACTCAATCTACCCGTGGACCAGGAGATGTACGTGCCAGATTCAGTCCTGGACTTCTATCGCAAGGCAGTTGCTCCAAAAACTGCTGCCCGGCAAAGTTGGGAATCGAGATTTAAATCAGCACCTCCGGAAACCATTGAGCTGTGGAAATCATTACATAGTACTCCTCCGAAATCGTGGCATCAGTCTCTCCCTCGCTTCGATGCCGGTTCCACTATTGCAACCAGAGCCAGCCTGAAAAAGTGTATTGGCTCCACAAAGCAATTCCTACCCGGCTTGCTTGCGGGTTCTGCTGACCTCACCGGAAATACAGGAGTGCAATTGGAAGATGCAGGCCAGATGTCAGCTGACTATCCTACGGGTGCCCAGGTGCATTTTGGCATAAGGGAACATGCAATGGCAGCCGCCATGCTTGGGGCATCGCGACACGGTGGAGTGCTGCCAGTAGGAGGGACATTCTTTGTCTTCAGTGACTATATGAAACCGTCAGTGAGATTGGCTGCACTCACACACACCCATGTAATCTATTCCTGGACTCACGATTCTATCGGCTTAGGGGAAGATGGTCCTACGCATCAACCTATAGAACATCTCATGGCTATGCGTGCCATGCCTGGTATCGTTATTATCCGTCCTGCAGATGCAAATGAATGTTCTCAGGCTTGGCGTATTGCAGTAGAGCAAGACGGTCCGGTCGGATTGATACTCTCACGCCAACCGTTGGAAGTGCTTCCTGGTACCTCTGACCCACTGGACAATCAAACCCTGGATAGTGAAGGAGTAGCCAGAGGGGCATATATCCTGGCCGATTCTGAAGGCACTCCTGACATTGTACTTGTAGGAACCGGTAGTGAGGTAGCTCTATGCCTTCATGCCAAAGATACCCTGAGGAAAGCAGAAATAGATGCGAGAGTAGTTTCCTTCCCCTCGTGGGAACTGTTCGAGAGCCAAGATGAAGACTACCAAAAATACGTACTTCCACCAGGAATCCCAGTGCTTGCAGTGGAGGCCGCAAGCATACTAGGTTGGGAGCGCTATGCCGACAGAGTGATCGGCATGAAATCTTTCGGCGCATCCGCACCCGGAGCACAGGTAATGGAAAAATTCGGTTTTACCGTAGAAAATGTCACTACAGAAGCACTTTCGCTTTTGGAGGTTGGTTCCCGCAATGGCAGGAACTAAGCTCGCTCCTACAGGAAATTGCTACATGATAGATTGGAGATAAGATGAAATCGAAACCGTATACCACACTACAAAAATTGTATGAAGACTGCGGCCAGAGCCCTTGGCTGGACAACTTGAGGCGTGATTACATACGCAAGGGACACTTGGAAGAGTTGATAGAACAGGGCATCAGGGGAGTAACGTCAAACCCTTCGATCTTTGCCAAAGCAATAGAGGACCATCCGGATTACGATGAGCAGTTTATGGATCTACTCTCATCGCATGATATCAAGAGTGCGACATGGGAACTCATACTGACTGACATCAGCGATGCCGTCAAGACCTTCGCACCGCTGTTTTTGTCATCCGGCAGCGAGGATGGTTTTGTGTCAGTAGAGGTAGATCCCTCCCTGGCATTTGATCCACAAGCAACACTAAAATCTGCAATAGAAATACATGAGCGCATAAATGCCAGAAATTTGCTGATAAAAATACCAGCTACCGAAGAAGGACTCAAAGCCATCCGTTCTGCAATTGCACTCGGGATAAGCGTCAACGTAACGCTGATATTCGGAATCAAACGATATGCTCAGGTAATAGATGCATACATAGACGGTATAGAAGAACTCATACGACACAACCCATCAAGAGTTCCAAGAGTGCGATCAGTCGCATCCTTCTTCGTAAGCAGGATAGACACCGAAGTGGACAAGAGGCTGGACGATCTGACCAGACGTACCCCTAACAACAAAGGACTATTGAAAGAGATTGAGTCATTGAGAGGGAAGGTGGCTGTATCGCAGGCTAGCCAGGCGTACCACCTCTTCCAGGATAAATTCAAATGTGAAAGGTTCTACGAGTTGGAAAAACACGGAGCAAACCTACAAAGACCGTTGTGGGCTTCTACTTCTACAAAGAATCCCAAGTACCCTGATTTGCTGTACGTAGACAATCTTATAGCAGAATCAACAGTAAACACCATGCCGGATGCAACGATAGAAGCATTCCTTGATCATGGCACACCTAAAACCACTATAAGCAATCTGACCGCCTATGACGACGAACTGAATGACAGGTTGGCTAACGTGGGAATAGACATGGATGACGTTGCTTCTACCCTGGAATCTCAAGGTGTCGAAAGTTTCACCCAGTCGTTCAATGAACTGGTAGCTACACTTGAGCGAAAAGCGGTGAACATTAAGCGTAGTACAAGTTGATTCCATCTAGGAGTAGCACCTAATGCAACAGAAATTTAATTTATTGCCATAACGATCAAGCGGCAAGAGACACGACAGAGGAATTCGGCATAGATATCTAGCAAAAGCAAAAGTATAAAACAAATAGCTACTACAGAAAGGAAAAGTGATATGCAACTGGGAATGATCGGATTGGGAAAGATGGGGGCAAACATGGCTACTCGCCTCATAAGAGATGGCCATAAAGTTGCCGGATATGATCCTGCAGATGATGCTCGTGCAGCAGCATCAGCCAAGGGTGTACTGCCTGCCGTTTCATTGGAAGAACTCGTAAAATTACTGAATCCTCCAAGAGTGGTATGGGTAATGGTACCTGCAGGAAAGCCTACTATCTCTACTATAGATGCTCTATCAAAACTACTATCTGATGGTGATATAGTAATCGATGGAGGAAATTCCAACTACAAAGAAGCCGCTGACATTGCCAGCCGTTTACATGAGTTGGGTATTGGTTTCATCGATGCAGGAACCTCCGGTGGTATATGGGGACTGGAAGAAGGCTACTGCCTTATGGTAGGCGGTGAATCAAAGTACGTGTCGACCTGTGAACCTATATTCACTTCACTCGCACCCGAAGGAGGATACGCTCATGTGGGTCCTGTCGGCGCGGGTCACTTCGTAAAGATGGTCCACAACGGTATTGAGTACGGCATTATGCAGGCATATGCGGAAGGCTTTGCCATTATGAAATCTGCAGATGAGTTTTCGCTTGACCTCCACCAGATTGCATCGATATGGAGATACGGTTCTGTAGTGCGTTCATGGCTGCTGGATCTGACCGAGCGAGCACTACGTCCAGAGGCACATATTGAAGACATAGAAGGATACGTCGTCGATTCAGGCGAAGGCCGCTGGACACTTGAAGAAGCTGTATCCAGAGGAGTTCCTGCCCCGGCAATGGCTGTCTCTTTATTCAACCGTTTCTCTTCACGCGATCCAGATGCATTTTCGAACAAGCTACTAGCTGCATTACGAAACCAATTTGGTGGTCATGCCGTAGAGAAGGAGAACAAGTGATAGATCCAAGAATATACAAAGCAAACGAGGCAATTTAATAATGGCAAAATCCTACGAATATACACTTAGCAAGCCAGACCCACATATACTGGTCATATTCGGTGGATCGGGTGACCTCTCCCGCAAGAAGTTAATGCCAGCTTTGGCTGCCCTATCGGATCGCAACGCACTTCCCGATGAGTTTACAGTTGTAGGAGTTGCTCTTGATCATATGCAAGACAGCGAATTTGCTCAAATGTCTCTTGGAACAGTCGACAATCCTTCACCTTCGTGGAAAGAGTTTACAAAAAGGTTCCGTTACGTAGAGGGAAACTACTCTGACGATGCCACCTTCCAGCATCTCAGCACGCTATTGGACGAAATTGACAAACGTAATGGCACGAAAGGTAACAGGATTTATTATCTAGCTACTATTCCAGAATTATTCGGCGTTGTAGCCGAAGGCCTGAAAAAAGCCGGATGCGTACAACCACCTGGAACCTCACCTTTTACTCGTATAGTGATAGAAAAGCCATTTGGAATAGACCTTGCGAGCGCAATAGAGCTCAATAAACGCCTGCATAATTGCTTCGATGAATCACAGATCTTCAGGATAGATCATTACCTTGGAAAAGAGACGGTACAAAATGTACTGGCTTTACGCTTTGCCAATGCCATTTTCGAGCCAGTCTGGAACAGGCGATACATGTCGTGTGTGCAGGTTACAGTGGCAGAGAGCATCGGCATAGAACACAGAGGAGCATACTACGACAAGGCAGGAGCGTTACGCGACATAGTACAAAATCATCTCATGCAGGTAGTAGCTCTTACCCTGATGGAGCCACCGACAGCAATAAGCGCTCAGGATGTCCGTGACGAGAAGGTAAAGCTGTTGAAATCTGTCGAGATAATCAACTCTGAACACGCTGCAAGAAGGGTAGTTCGCGGTCAATACGGGAAGGGTGTCATAGATGCACAGAGCGTGTTGGCATATAGGGAAGAGGATGGAGTACCTGAAGACTCCGATACCGAGACATTCGTAGCTATGGAGTTAGTGGTGGACAACTGGCGATGGGCTGGAATGCCCGTATTCATCCGTACGGGGAAACGTCTACCGGAGCGCGTTACAGAGGTAGTGCTGGAGTTCAAGGGTGTACCACACCTTGCCTTCAAGTCGCGCCAAGCTAGATTACTTGAGCCAAACAGGCTGGTAATGCGTATACAACCTGATGAGGGGATCACACTGCGTTTTGGAGCAAAGGCCCCGGGTGAATCTTTCGACCTGCGCTCAGTCTCTATGGACTTTTCCTACCAGGACACCTTCAAACAGGCTCCGCCAGATGCTTACGAACGGCTGATTCACGATGCAATGATCGGCGATCACATGCTCTTCTTACGATCTGACGAGGTAGAACAAGCATGGAAAATAGTTGACCCATTCCTTGAAGCATTCAAGAACTCAGATGTACCACTATCCACTTATCGCTCCGGCTCATGGGGCCCCCATGATGCAGACATCCTGCTGGCCAGAAAAGGGCATGAATGGGCCAATCCCTGATAGCCTCTATACCCGACATACCTGGGTTACTCGACAAAGGTGAATTGCCGAATGGTGAAATGGCAATAGTAGAAGATGTCCCCTCGGCATGGTGCCACATAGTATATTCCATACTGTTACGCTATTCTCAAGACGACAACCATCAAAAAAAACCATTTACCCTCACTTTATCGGGAGGACCCACTGCACAAAAATGCTACGAAGCACTAGCAGCTTCAACTTTGTTGCCAGATCCCCCACCATCTCCTCCTGTGTCATTGCCATCGTCTTCATCTACTTTTTCTTCCTCTCTCTCTCTGTCTACTTCCTCTCCCTCCCCGTCTGCTGCACCCCCGTCTTCTGTATCTCCACCATCTCCCCCTTCTCCCTCCCCGTCTGCCTCATCTGTATCTCCTGACCCATCCTCCCCACCCAAAAATATATCGTGGAAAAATGTAAATATACTGGTAGGCGACGAGCGCTGTGTACCAATAAACCATCCCGACTCTAATAGCGGTATGATAAAAACGGTACTGGTTGACCGGCTGAACGACTTGGGGGCATTCTACCCTATGGACTGCCAGAGAGGTCCATCTGAATATAGCAATATTATTTCACGTTATATTCCGCTTGACTTGGTACATTTGGGAATGGGGGCTGACGGACATAGCGCGTCATTATTCCCCGGTAGCGCCGTATTGAACGAAGAATCTTCACTGGTTGGCTACTCACGTGATCCACAACAGCTAAATGCGCACGACCGTATGACCCTTCTTCTACCAGCAATCAACTCTTCCAAGCAAGTCATTTTTACCGTGTCGGGGAGCGAAAAGCTGGAGGCAATGACAAAAGCCATGCAAGGCATCGACATACCGGCCCTGCGTGTACGTGCAACTAATGTACTGTGGATTGTGGACGAAGAAGCCAACCCGCGGTAGTATTGTTACCATGGCCGTTGCAAATAATTATATAACTGTCGGTAGTTCGCCTACGGCAAAAGGTGAAGCGTAATGATCACACCAGATTCACACTCCCTACGAAATAATCAGGACAACATATCAGAATCATCAAACTCTATCCGCGGAAAAGAGTACAACAGCAATCTTGGCAGTCTAATTGCCGGTGCACAAGAGATCAGGCAATCTTCCTTCGGTAACATAATCACATACTCCCCCAAGGTGTTCATACCGCTTACCAACTTATGTCGGGATCGCTGTGGATACTGCACATTCTCACAACCACCTGCCCGCCTCGCTTCACCATATCTTGCCCCTGATGACGTACTGGATATTGCACAAAAGGGTGCCGAAGCCGGTTGCAGCGAAGCACTCTTTACTCTCGGCCAGTTGCCGGAGAAGCGTTACACTGTTGCCGCTAGGTGGCTCAAGGAGCATGGATACGATTCGACAGTACACTACCTGGTAGAGATGTGCAAGCTGGTAAGAGATACCACTGGATTGTTACCTCATGCAAATGCGGGCGCATTGACCTACGAAGAGTTGAGTGCACTACGCCCGGTAACTGCCAGCCAAGGCATGATGCTGGAAAGTGTCGATGCATCATTGCGCTGTCATTCTAATGCTCCGGACAAAATACCTGAGGTGAGACTTAAGACACTTGATGATGCAGGGAAATTGCAAATACCATTTACTACCGGTCTACTCATAGGTATCGGTGAAAGTAGGCAATCTCGTATTGACACTCTGGCAGCAATTACTGAATCACACAAGCAACACGGTCATATACAAGAGGTAATCATACAGGGATTTCTCCCTAAGCCCGGGACTTCAATGCATAATTATCCACCATGTCCAACCGAAGAACTACTTTGGACAATCTCCGTCGCAAGGCATATCCTTCCCTCAGACATACACCTGCAGTCCCCTCCCAACCTCACAGATGATTTAGCGTCCGTCTTGAATGCAGGAATCGACGACTGGGGCGGTATATCACCCATAACTCTTGATCACGTAAATCCGGAACGCCCGTGGCCTGAAATAGAGTTGGTGGGTAAAGTCACCAGTGACGGTGGCTTTACCCTGGTACCGCGCCTGACTATATATCCGCAATTCCTTACTGACCCACATCGTTGGCTACACCCTGACATGGTATTCCCTGTCATGAACATGCAAGATGCTACTGGATATGCACGTGACCATAAGTGGTGCTCGGGTTCGGATATCGAGCCGCCACATCTGGCAGTTGGTGAATCGGCTGCACATAAGCTGGCGAGCAAATCCATACATACTGAGGTATCTGAAGTCATTGAAGGAATTACAGGTGGGCAGGAGCCAGGAATCAACGAACTCTCTACACTGTTTACCGCTCGCGGTAACGACTTTCACAGCGTAATCGAACTGGCAGACGAATTACGCGCACGCACTAACGGCGATACTGTAACCTTTGTAGCCAATCGCAATATAAATTACACCAACATATGTACTTTCAAGTGCCGCTTCTGTGCATTCTCGAAAGGCCCCCTCTCGTTGAATTTACGCGGTAAACCCTACCTACTTGAGCTCGACGAGATAAGCGCAAAAGTGACCGAAGCCGTACAGGCAGGTGCAA
>JAJZWK010000065.1 GCA_021846725.1 Actinomycetes bacterium
CTCCTGAAACCCCTGGTTCAATCAATGAAGGTGGTGAATTGGGATACTCGCTTCTCCATGCATACGGAGCAGTATTCGATAATCCCAATCTAATAGCCACGTGTGTCATAGGTGACGGTGAGGCTGAAACCGGAGCACTGGCGACATCATGGCACTCCAACAAGTTTCTGGATCCCAAAAGAGATGGTGCAGTCCTTCCCGTGCTGCATCTCAATGGATACAAGATAGCAAATCCCACTGTACTGGCCAGAATACCACGAGAGGAACTAGCATCGCTACTGAGAGGATACGGGTACAATCCAGTCATCGTAGAGGGAAGTGACCCCACCACGATGCATCAGGCATTTGCTTCAGCTCTCGACAATGTGCTGGACGAGATTGCGTCCATCCAAAACAATGCCCGCAACAACTCATCTGCTGCCGACCTGACCCGTCCGACCTGGCCGATGATTGTTCTGGTAACGCCCAAGGGATGGACAGGCCCTGTCGAGGTAGACGGCTTACCCGTAGAAGGAACTTTCCGTGCCCATCAGGTTCCTCTACCCGAAGCTCGTAACAATCCAACTCAGTTGGCGCAGCTGGAAGAATGGATGAAATCTTACCGTCCTGAGGAGCTGTTCGATTCATCGGGTCGACCTCGCCAGGAAATACTGGAGCTTGCACCCAGTGGAAACAGGAGGATGAGCGCTAACCCGAATACCAATGGCGGCTTGGTTGCGACTGATCTTGATCTGCCTGATTTTCGTAGCTATGCCGTAGAGGTTCCTCGTCCCGGAACCCCTGCAGTTGGGGCAACGTCAGTACTGGGAAATTGGCTACGTGACGTAATGTCATATAACAGTAATACTTTCCGTGTATTCGGTCCTGATGAGACTGCATCGAATCGCCTGCAGTCTCTATTTGAAGTGACTGATCGTACCTGGATGGCTGAACGAATACCCACTGATGATCACCTTGCACCTGATGGTCGGGTAATGGAAGTGCTCTCTGAGCATTTCTGTGAGGGCTGGATGGAAGGATATACATTGACTGGACGGTTTGGTATCTTCAACTGTTACGAGGCATTTATCCATATAGTAGATTCAATGTTCAATCAGCATGCCAAATGGTTGAAGGTGACACGGGGTATCCCATGGCGTGCACCACTCCCCTCTTTCAATTACCTTCTCTCTTCACACGTATGGCGGCAGGATCATAATGGCTTTTCCCATCAGGATCCAGGCTTTATCGACCATGTGGTAAACAAAAAGGCCGAGGTCATACGTGTTTACTTACCACCGGATGCCAATTGTCTACTATCAGTAGCCGATCACTGCCTACGGAGTCGTCACTACGTGAACGTCATTGTGGCCGGTAAGAACGCCGAACCATGCTGGCTACCCATAGAGGATGCGATAGAACATTGCACCAGAGGAATAGGTACATGGGAGTGGGCATCTTCAGATCAGGGTGACAAGCCAGATGTCATAATAGGTAGTGCCGGAGACGTTCCCACCCTGGAGACATTAGCTGCTGTAGACCTATTGCGCACACACTTACCTGAGCTAAAGGTGCGCTATGTAAATGTAGTGGATCTAATGCGCCTGCAACCTGAGTCAGAGCACCCCCATGGATTACCGGATGCCGACTACAATTCACTATTTCCTCCTGGGATCCCTACAATCTTCGCTTATCACGGGTACCCATGGCTGATACATAGGCTTACTTATCGAAGAGCCAATCACGATGATATGCACGTACGTGGATACAAAGAAGAGGGTACCACGACGACTCCTTTTGACATGGTCATGCTAAACGATATGGATCGCTTTAAGATAGTAATGGATGTAATTGACCGCTTACCGTCACTGGGACAAAAATCCGCCCACCTCCGCCAAGAGATGTCTAGTAGACGCATGAGAGCACGTGCCTATACGCGAGAGCATGGTGAGGATGATCCCGAGATTACATCATGGAGTTGGTCAGGCGGCCATCTCGGATGATCTCACAGGCTGTCAGGGTGACCAATGTATGATCCAGCAACTCGGGTAATCAAAAGGATGACCAAACGCACCCCCGCAAGCCCCTGGCTTTAGCCATGGGGAGGATGTCAGAAACAGGAAGTCACCAAATGAAAAGCATCCCTGAAAGATAAGTAGCGATAGGTGATTGTGCCATGAGGACACTTGTGATAAATACAGGTTCGTCATCTACAAAAGTATCGGTGTTAGAGAGAAACAATACCCTCTTTGCAGGATTGCTTCCCCCTGCAGCCGATACATCGGTCATGGACACCATCACTCAACTTATAAATCGCTTCAAGCCGGAGGCAACCGGGCATCGCATAGTCCATGGTGGTCCCAAGCATGTCACTCCCCTACTGGTGACTCAAGAAATGGATGCAGAGCTTGCCAGGCTAGCTGAGCTTGCACCCCTGCATAATCCTCCCGCCCTGTCGCTGCTCAATACCGTAATGCAACACTACCCGGCTATACCGGCGGTAGCCTGTTTTGATACCACATTCTTTGCCTCGCTACCACATTATTCTGCTACATACGCTATTCCGGACGAATGGCGGGAGCACTGGAATATCCGACGATATGGGTTCCATGGACTCTCGCACAGCTGGGCATCTCGCCAGGGAGCCAAGCTGATAGGTCGTCCACTCAACTCGCTCAGGATAGTGACGGCTCACCTTGGGTCGGGAGCCTCTCTTGCAGCTATTGCTTATGGAACGGTTGTAGATACTACAATGGGTTTTACACCACTGGAAGGGCTGATTATGGGAACTCGATCCGGTACCCTGGATCCCGGGATACTTACCTTTATAATGCGCAATGAACATTTGAGTTCAAATGAACTCGAGGATATCCTTGAACATCGATCAGGCCTTGTTGCACTTGCAGGTACAGCCGATCTCCATGACATCATCCAACGCTACCAGCAAGGCGATGAACGGGCTACCCGCGCTTGGAAGGTATACCTACACCGCTTACAGACATCCATAGGATCTATGGTGGTTGCCTGTGGTGGGATAGACCTGCTCGTCTTTACGGGAGGTGCTGGCGAGAGATCTGCACTACTGCGTAACGAGACATGTGAGGGTCTAAGCTTTTTGGGAATTTCCATCGACCCGAAACTAAACGATCTAACTGAACTATCCTCAGACTCAGGTTCCATACCGCCAAAAGATATACCCGATACATCGGATGAAGAACATGAGGGAGCCATCATATCTGCCACTCCCTTGACCGCCCCCTTAGAGAATCCACCTCAGCACCCCCTATCCTCTATATCTTCTAAATCTGTGTCTCCTGGGACATCTCCTGACACCCGACGAATAGGCAGGTTGCCTGCCGTTGCTGTTGTACACGCTCGTGAGGATATCGAAATTGCCCAGCAGGTAGAGCTTGTCCTGAGACGATCAAGAACTTATCATGCGCCGTAGTTGCTAACCACACCAAACCACTAGAATACAATTATGAGAATAGACCAACAAACTATCCGTTGTACCAAGCGAGACTGCAAATGAGCAGTACTTTGGGTGCTGATGTCGCGCCTGTCGTATCTAAATCAAGGACACTTACCTTCACATCCATTGGTCATTTTATGAATGACGGTATGGTATTCTTCGTCCCGGTAGTTGCCGATATACTGGCCAAAAATCATCGGACATCTCCTATGCTGGTAACTGCCATACTGACCATCTTCTATGTGTCATCTGCCGCTATCGGGTTAGTTGTTGGAAGAATGGCCGACAGAATAGGGAAAAGGGGTCTACTGGTCTCACTGGGAATATTAATACTCTCGCTTGGATTGCTTATCTTCTACCTTTCGCTTACCATACCAGCAGGTATTACAAGTGACACACTGGCAATCGTTGCTGCCATCATGGCAGGAATTGGCAGCTCTTTCTATCACCCACTCGGCGGCTCGATTATACAGTTAATATTCGATATCAAGTCGCGCGGAAAGGCACTGGGGATTAACGGGGCATTTGGCAGTCTGGGACGTGCCTTGTACCCTTCACTGTTCTTCATAGTGGCTGCATTGGCCATATCAAAAACAAACACTGTCATGATCTTTGCGGCCCTGGGCATCCTGGTAGCCGTTGCTATAGCTTATGGTATAGGTCGACTACCCAGTACTCATGCAAGCCCTGCTAATATGCCTGATGCCACATCCGTTGACTCACCCGATACTGTAAACCCTGATGACAGAC
Source organism: Actinomycetes bacterium (assembly GCA_021846725.1). GTDB lineage: Bacteria > Actinomycetota > Acidimicrobiia > Acidimicrobiales > JAMCPL01 > JAMCPL01. The sequence goes on from JAJZWK010000065.1 coordinate 4,202, forward strand.
TTGTTACCACGAACCAGGCTACTACAGCGCCCATTACCGCAAGTCAGGGTATCCCAAGCCCCACTGATACAAGTACCGATCCAACTGATCAGGTAAACCCTCACTCCATTAAAAGCATATTTACCAAAAGCGTCATTACACTTACGATAATATCGTTTATGCGTTCAATGGCGTTTATCGGTATCGTATCATGGGTACCTATATACCTAACCACACAAAAGCATCTTGGAGTATCATCACAACTTGGCTATACAATGACCATTATGTTTGCAGGAGGTATCTTAGGACAACCCTTTTTCGGACAGATGGCTGATCGTTTCGATAAGAGAATTGTACTGGCACTGAACAGTGTTGGTTCAGCCTTGACCATATTTACCTATATATCCTTCTCGGGAGTTGGATCTATTGTATCGCTTGTCTTCTTTGGTTTTTTCACCTTTAGTAGCTTCCCATTACTCATGTCTATGGTATCTGATTATGTACCCAGGGAGTCCTTTACCACCGGCAATGCTATCGTGTGGGGAGTGGGCTCGACCGGTGGACAGGCATTAGGACCTCTGGTAGTGGGTCTTCTCACTTTTGGTTCGTATTCGCACCTCAGTACAGCATTTATCGTCATGGCAATTGTGGCTATCATCACAGTACTTGCAACCCCATTGATGAAAAAGGTCGATAGCCGTACAAAAATGGCTCTCTTCGGCTAAAATTTTAATCCGAGCTTGCGTCCACATGGACAACTGATCATCACTCACCAAGATATACTCATATTATAGGATAACTTACGCGCTTTACATTGAGACGAACCCTAGTACAGTTAACACTGTATATGGTGGGTAAGTCGCAAGTTGATGTACCTGTCCTGACCTAGTGACGGCCACAAGATCGGTAGGAGTACCAGCAGGAGAGACTGGAACAATACCGGCAACAAAAACGCTACCAGTAGGAGACCATACACCGTCAGGTGACATATCGTGCGCGAAGCTGGTAAGAGGGACTAGGGATGCCGTTCTGATCGTTGGATACAAGACGGAATATTTCCAATCGTCGGCTCCAGTTTCCATACCTACTGTTACTGATTCGGAACTAGGGCCAGGAATAACTATCATCTGATCGGCTACAGCAGAAAGCAATAAAGACGAGGGGACGCTCTTACCCACATGCAACCCAATGGTTTGCAATTTCATGGTTGGCGTAGGTCGACTAGAGGAATAGCTATCCTGCTGACTTTCTTGTACTGGGCTCGCGTAAGCCAGTTTGCCGTTAGCAAGTAATGTAACACTCTGTATCAGGTCACCAGCGGGAAGAACCTGCTGTAATTTTCCGTTAGTCTCGGCAAACTCGGCACTTACATACGGGTGTTGCCGAGGATATACATACTCGGGCGTTACGGACATGTATATCGTACCATTCTGCGCTAGGTAGCAATTCGGCTGCACCGAAAGTGTGGAATAAGCACCGGCTGCCTTGGTGAAATTTGGAAAAGTCGAAAATGTCGTCGGTGACCATGACCAAATCTTTTTCGATAACCCCGAAGGTGTAACTGTCCATGCATTACCATTTGGAATCTGTACAACACCACCTTCAAAGGGTGTCGGACCCGTAAACATCGGACCGGCAAGACCTGCCACATCTTCACCTGCAACCCGAAAAATGAAATAGTAATCCCAGAGGGGTGCCGGAGGGATTCCGGAGACAGCATGTACTTCTCCGTCAACCAGGTTCACAACGTATACCGACGATGTCCCTGCTGGTTTCTGAGTATCGTTTTGTGAACCTATGATTACCAGAGCGTGCCTACCATCAGGAAAAAGCTCCCCTCCCAATGACCTGCCTGATCCAAAATCAGCAACTTTCTTCACCTTACCGGTAAAAGTATTGACTACCTCCAACATCACTTTATGAATCGATGGACCTGAAGCACCTACCGTACCTCCATAAGGTACATCCGCGATCAGAAGGACATCGCCAAAGCCGTGAGAGTATGTCAGCGGATTACCGCCCGATTGCGCTGATGTGCCATGATGTCGCTTGGACAAAGCCGTAGATTGTCTATCCACAGTCTGATGATCCAAAGAACCAGATATGCTTCCAGCATGCAAATTGCCGTGAATTATAAAACCTGCACCGATGGCTATTGCGGTAACTGCAACCAAGCCTGAAATAACTCTGGTTTTCCACGACATCCCGAGATGGTGGACAAATCGGTGAGCTAAGTGGCGGGTGGGATGATTACGTGCATCGGTATACGTGGAAGTGGTTTCACTTAAGGTGGTATCTCCCGGTGACAGTAAGCTTCTTGATGCAATCAGTCTCCACCCCCCTGCACTTACAGCTAGATGATGCGGCAAAGCAAGCGGAGCAAGTCCTGCCAGCACAGCTTCAGGAGCGCTTAGTTTATCACTCAACCGCTTGCAATGAGCACAGTAACGTAAGTGCTGATCTACAGTAGCTCGCTGCGTTTTGCTAAGGGTGCGAACCGACCCTGGTACTAACATAGCAAGCTGATCGCAACGAGTTTTATTGCGTATCACCAATAGGTCCCTTACCGCCCCTGCCAAAGATTCTCTTGCTCGGTGAATCAAGACTGCCGCATGAGATGCTCGTATTCCGAGAGCAACGGCAACTTCAGAGGTGGAAAGCCCTTGACGTACGGTAAGATCTATTACTTCATACTGCCTAAGGTTCAGGCTGCTTGCTGCCGACCAGACGATTTCTGCTGCTTCAGCAGCCTCGGCACCAGCCTCTGGACTCACATCAGTGGATTTGAGTTCTGGGAAGCCCTCTTCTACATCGGCCGGAGATTCTCTACGACTGATACGGAAGTAATTCATAGTTTGGTTGTGTGCTATCATGAACAGCCATCCCTGGACATTTCCCGGATCTCGCAGCGTATGCCGCTTTTCGTAAGCACGCAGGAAGGTGGCCTGCAATAGATCCTCAGCATCATCCCTGTTGCGCACCATCCTTGCCAGATAATCGAATATTCGGGGAGCATATTGCGCGTAAAGCTCAGCAAATGCACCTTGGTCGTGATCGTCGGATGAGTCAGGATCTACGCGAAATTCTGGATCACACCCAGCCAGTGCGTCATGTTGCACACTGGCCGGTGGCATATCGTAGTTCGACCTACTGCTACTGTCTGCACTACCAGTTTCCTGATCGTGACCTTCGCTGCTATCTGAGCTGACCATATCGCTCGGATACCTGCTATATCACCGACTACAAGCTGTGTGCATACAATTGCCTATAAAGTAGGATATTGCCAAGTAGATCCATAGAAGCCCAACATGACCATAAGATCGCTGCCCGCATCCCATACCATTCCGTTGGTTCCCTGCCCTCCTGGGTCAACGGGTGGACTTGATTGCGGGGTAGCCTGGGTCCAATTACTCCCATCCCAAGTCCAGGTATCGGTCAAAGCATTGCACTGTTGAGTGGTACCACTTATGCCGTCGCATCCTCCGAAAAGCACCACCTGATTGGTATTAGGATCATAGGCCATTGCCGCATTGAAACGTGACATCGGGCTCGTGGAAGGGCTCAACTTCGTCCAAGTGGTACCGTTAAAGCTCCAAGTGGAGTCGAGCGCAGTACTCCCGACAGTATCTCCCCCACAACCGGCGTTATTTCCGCCATTCCCGCTGTTGTCGTACCCACCAAACAAAAGTACCGTCTGGTTGGATTGATCGTATGCCATGGACTCCAAGCACAATGCGCCAGGACTCGAGGCAGGTGATAGCTTCGTCCAGGTGGTACCATTCCATGTCCAGGTATTGCCATTATCCGTATACAATACGATCTCACCGAGCGCCTGGTCGAATACCATGGCCTCACCAGATCCTGGAGAGGGACTGGTTGCCAAGGAAGGTTTCGTCCAATTGGTACCGTTCCATATCCAAGTGCTGCCCGAAGCATATCCATTGCTCAGAGTTCCACCAAACATTACCACAGTATTGTTTGCAGAGTCATAAGCCATTGCCGCACTATACCTTCCTTGCGGAGAGGTGGCTGACGACTGCTGCTGCCATGAGGATCCGTTCCATGTCCAAGTAGTGTTTGGACCACCCCCGGAACCCCACGTCCCGCCGAACAGGAGGACTTCATTGGTACTTGCATCATAGGCAGTCTGTGCGTATTCCAAGAATGTACCTGCAGGATCACCTGAAAGCGGAGCCGTTCCCTCTATTGGGGTAGCCGGTAGTGCCTCCGTCCAGGTACTGGAAGCAGCAGTGAAGTATCCAAGCACGTCAACAACAACATCCACAGACCCAGAGTTATTATAAATGTCGACGGTACCCCCGGGAGCCATGGTAGCAACCACCAAATTTGCAACCGTCGTACCCGATTTCCAATTCAGATCGGAAACAGTGGGAGGTGTAGTGCTGCTACTTGTAGCAGGATAAACGGTCAGGTAGCTATTTGCGGTTGCATCCGTAATAGTCACATTCATGACCACGGCCGTAGGTGGTGTAGTGCTGGTCGAGGCAGGAACACCTCCCATACCTGCAACCT